>CAYPSI010000001.1:0-2704 GCA_964413375.1 uncultured Spirochaetales bacterium
TCGAGCCGCTCGGGCGGCGGGGCGCCGTGGCGCTCCCGCCAGTGCTTGCGCGCATTCAGCAGCACGTAGGCCAGCGCGCGTCGCACCTCGCGCGGCGTACGCAGGATCCGCAGGTGGTAGCGGCCGTGGAGCACCGGCCCCGAGAGCTCGAACGCGCGCTGGGCCGCGCGGGCCACCCGGGCCGAGATCGCCTTCATCCCGCGCCCGAGGGCCTCCTTGCCGGCGCTCTCGACGATCAGGTGAAGGTGGTTTCGCTGCACGGAGTAGTGCACGACGCGAAAGCCCCGGCGCGCGCAGCCCCGGCGCAGGCTCGGCCGGAGCTCGCGCAGGAAGCGCCGGGTGCGGAGCCCGGGGATTCCCCTGCGCAGCCGCAGCGTGACGTGCGAGGGACAGTCCATCGGCACCGGCGGGCGGCGCACATGGTGGACGGGCGGGTTCGCAGACGCGGGCGGCCGCCCCGCGCCAGGCCGAGGCCCCCCTCGCCCGGGGCGTATCCGATGATCGCGGAAGCTCAGCTGCTTCGCGGCGCGGCGCCTCACCGATTGATTATAGCTATGTATTGAAGTTTCGCAACCAAGGACCTTTCGGGAAGCGGGCTGCAGCCATCAGAGCAGGCGGAGACGAGAGCCCGCCTCGGCCGGTGCGCATCCGGGGAGGCCCGCTCCGCGGCCGCAAGGCCGAGGACTCGATGCGGAGAGCGGTGAGGAAGCGCCCTCCGCAGCCACGGGCCGCCCCGAGGCCTGGGATTGCCTCTCTGGCCCGCGCCTCGTCCCTCAACAACCTCTTGTAGGAATCCGTCATCGGGCCGGTTGTCGTTCGACCCGGCGCGCGCAGCCTCGGCGACTGTGTGGGATCGGGTCAGCCAGGCGTCGGACCAGGGAGAGGCAGCGCCGCGGGCGCGCCAGCGTGCCGAAGACGGGCTAGCCTGACTGGATGAGCGGTAGGCCCTGCATCAAGGACCTGGGCGTCGAGGCGCTGCGCGCCCGCCTGGAGGCGGAGGGGGCCCCGCGCTGGCGCGCCGATCAGATCGCCGCATGGCTCTATGCGCGGGGCGTCGACGATTTCGAGGCGATGACGGATCTCGGCAGCGAACTGCGCGCGCGGCTGGCCGACGCCTTCGACACGCGTGCGCTCGAGATCGACTCGGTGCGCACCTCCTTCGACGGTACGCAGAAGGCGGTACTGCGCGCGCGCGACGGCTCGCTGATCGAGTCCGTGCTGATTCCGGAGGCCGAGCGCACGACCCTGTGCATCTCGACGCAGGTGGGTTGCCCGCTCGCCTGCGCCTTCTGCGCAACCGGTGCGATGGGTTTCGCGCGCAATCTCAAGACGGGCGAGATCATCGACCAGGTATGCCTGATGCGCCGGCTGCTCCCGCCGGAGCAGCGCATCACGAATGTGGTCTTCATGGGGATGGGCGAGCCGCTGCTGAATCTCCCGGCGGTGATGGAGGCGGCGAGGATCCTGCTCCATCCCAAGGCTTTTGCGATGGCGCCGCGCCGCGTCACCGTCTCCACGGTTGGGATCCCGAGCCGCATCGAAAGGTTGCTGAGCGAGGTGCCCGTGAACCTCGCGGTGTCGCTGCATGCGACCACGGACGAGGTCCGCGACCAGCTCGTGCCGCTCAACCGCCGCTTCCCGCTGCAAACGCTCCTCGACAGCTTGCGCGGGCAGGGCCGCCTCACGCGTCGGCGACCGGTCTTCTTCGAGTACACGCTCGTCGCCGGTCTGAACGACCGCATCGAAGACGCGCGGCGACTCCAGCCCTTGCTCCGGGGGATCCCTGCGAAGCTCAACGTGATCCCGATGAACCGCCACGCGGATTCGAGCCTCGGCCCCCCCGATGACGCGACGGTGGATCGCTTCGTGGGCGAGGTCGCCGCGAGCGGCTTGCGCGTGACTCTTCGGCGCAGCCGCGGTCCCGACATCGACGCCGCGTGCGGGCAGCTCGCGCTTCGACCCGGGCCGCGGGTTCCGGTCGCGGAGAGCGTCGGGTCGGGTGGCCCCGCCGCGTGGCAGGCCGGGATCCCGCCGCTTTAGGCCCACCACTCGGTGGACGATGGAGGATGAGGGGAGGCCCGCATGCTCTACGCGGTGGGGGACATCCACGGCGAGTGGGAGATGCTCGACGAGCTCCTCGGTCGGATTCCCCACCGCGCAGGCGACCGCTTCGTCTTCGTGGGCGACTACGTCGACCGCGGCCCCGACGCCCGACGCGTGGTGGAGCGGCTCCTCGCATTCTCGCGCGAGCGGGAGTGCATCTTCCTGCTCGGCAACCACGAGTCGATGTTCCTCGACTTCCTGGGCTGGCAGGGGGAGTCGTACTTTGGGGGCGATGCCTTCCTCGTGAATGGCGGGGGGCGCACGCTCGCGAGCTACGGCTTCTTCGACCGCGACGACCCGGACCCGAAGAGCTTCGCGCTTCCCCCGGAGCACGCGGCCTTCTATCGCGCGCTTCGGCTGCATTACCGGGAGGGCGACTACCTGTTCGTGCATGCCGGAATCGGGCGCCAGTGGCTCGGCGAGAGCGATCCCGACTACGTGCTGCGGCGGGTCCGCGTGGAGGATCTGCTCTGGGATCGCCTGAGCCTCGACCTCCCGCACCGGCTCGGTGTGACGATCGTGCACGGCCACACGCCTTCCCCCGGCTTCGAGGTGCGTTGGAACGAGCCCTTCAGCATCGGGATCGACACCGGCGCCGTCT
>CAYPSI010000002.1:0-26026 GCA_964413375.1 uncultured Spirochaetales bacterium
GCGGTGAGCAGCCAGGCGGTATCGGCGGCGTTCGGCGCGGTGTCGGGCATGGGTGTCGTGGAGCTCCGTATGCGGTGGCAGCGTGCCGGATCCGGCGCAGTGGAGCACGAATCGGCACGCCTGCGCAATCCGGAAGTGCGCAGGTTCAGGCGTGGGGCGCTCCCCTCGCCGTGTCCGCCGGCCTCCCCGCAATCCGCGCAAGCGAAGCGCGCGGCGGGCGGAGTGTCTGGAGCTGAAGGGTGAGGCCGAGCAGGGCCGGCACGATCAGGGGCACGTAGCGCGACGACTGTCCGGCCTGGAACCCGAGCGTGATGCGGCCCAGCGCGGTGCCGGCGCAGAAGAGCAGTCCGAAGGCCGTGAGCAGAGCGATCACCGCCGAGCGCCGACGCGCTTCGCCGCGGCGCGTGAAGAGCCCGAGCCCGTGGACCAGCGCGGCGACGAGCACCGCCGCCAGGGCCGCGAAGCCCGCGAGCGTCGGTAGCCCGCCCGCCCCCTTCACGCCGAGCACGTTGGCCAGCATCAGCGCGACGTATTTCGGATAGAGCGACGCCTGCGGCGAGGGAAATGCGAAGTCGTCGACCGCCGGATCGAAGGCATGGCCGACGAAGAAGAAGCCGAGCGAGGCGAGCGAGAGCAGCACGCAGGCCGCGGGCCAGCGGGCGGCCCCTGCGCCCTCCCCTCTTCAGGCCTCGACGCACTCGGAGACGAGCAGCAGCAGCGCCGCGCCGTGAGACGCGTTCGGGATGTGGAGATAGATGCCGTACTGCGCGGGCGTCAGGATCAGCAGGGGGATCGCGACGTCCATCGGTGTCAGCGGGCCGAAGAGCCGGCGCCGGAGCAGCAGTGCGAGCGCAGCGGCGAGTGCCACGAGCGCGCCGATCATGCAGGCCTCGGCGCGGGTGCTCCAGGCGCTCGCGTCCATCAGCGCACGGGTCAGCAGGAAGGCGATGCCCTGGCGGTGCGGACCGTGCTGCCAGCGGAAGAGTTCCCACGCGCTCGCGTTCTCGAAGAAGGCGTCGAAGAGGTCCCACTGGTCCCAGAAGAGCAGGTCGACCGAGTAGCGGTCGATCATCCGGAACGAGCGCGCGCACAGCAGGCCCCACGCGAGAACCAGCAGCGGCGCGACGAAGCGCCCCGTGAGCGGCAGGGGCCACCCCGGCACTCCTCTCGGCTCTTTCTGCACGGCCTTCAGCCGCCCCTGGGCTCGGTGCGCTCGCCGGTGCGCCGCACCTCCGCCTCCGCGCGGCGGAGGTAGCGGGGCACGAGGTCGGCCGGATCGAGGCCTTCCCCACGCTCGAGCAGGCGGAAGCCGAGGAGGCCTACGTCGCGGGCGCGCACGCGTCCGCGCGGTGGCGGCAGCTGGCGCACGCCCGGACCGAGCGCCGCGCGGATCCGCTCGCCGCACACCGCGACTCCGTCTCCCACCAGGACGCAGCGCGCGGGCAGGCGCAGAGTGAGCTCCTCCGCGGTGTAGAGGCCCTCCGGAAGGTCGCCGGGCTCGAGGGCGCCTTCGCTGCGTGCGAAGCTCGCGGCGTAGACCTCTTCGCGCCGCGCATCGAGAAGCGCGACGATCGGATCGCGGGTGCGCGGGGCCCGCAGCGCGAGCGCGGCGAGCGTACTCACGGCCGCGACCGGGATTCCGCTCCCGAAGGCCAGGCCCTTGACCGTCGCGATGCCGACGCGCAGCCCGGTGAAGGAGCCCGGCCCCGCACACACCGCGAAGGCCTCGATCGCAGCCAGCTCGCAGCGCGTGCGCCGCAGCAGCGCATCGATCGCGGGAAGCAGCGTTTCCGAGCCTGGTCGATCCGCCGGCGCTCGCCGCTCGGCCACCAGCTCGCCGTCGCACAGCAGCGCCACCGACGGCTCGGCACCGGACGATTCGACCGCGAGCAGGAACCCCTCGGCTAGAGACCTCCGGTGCGCAGCCAATCGACGACCTTGGACCAGTGGCGGGAGATGTCGTTCCAGAAAGCCATGCCCATCAGCAGCGCGAGCACGGTGAGGCCGATCTGCTGTGCCGCGAGGCGCGTGCGCAGCGAGATCGGCGAGCGCTTCACTCCCTCCACCAGGAAGAGCACCGCCTGCCCGCCGTCGAGGATCGGGATGGGCAGGAGGTTCAGGATGCCGAGGTTGATGCTGATCAGCACCATCGTCGAGAGGTAGGTCTCCCAGCCCTGCTGCCAGGAGCTCCCGGCGATGGTGGCGATCCCGATCGGCCCGGCAACCTGGTTGCGCGAGACCTCCCCGGTCACGATCTTGACGAGGCCGCGCAGGAAGGTCCCCGTGATCGAGACCGTCATCTCGACGGCGCGCGGCAGGGACACCAGGGGATTCCGTTCGCGGTCGATCGCGAAGGCGCCGGGAAGCGTCGCCGCCGCCGCGGTGATGCCGACGAGGTAGCGGGAATCCTCGAGCCCGGGGCCGATCTCGATCGTGCGCAGCTCGGGCTGGATCACCACGCTCCGGGTCTCGCCGTCGCGGGCATAGACGATGTCGAGGCCCCGTCCACCGCTCGCACGCACGGTCTCTGCGAAGGACTGGAAGCTCGTGACGGGGCTACCGTCCACCGAGATCACGAGGTCGCCCGGCAGGATCTGGGCGCGCTCCGCCGCGGAGCCGGGCGAAACGCCGGAAACCAGCACATTTGCGGGCAGGAGCCCCAGCGCCCCGATGCTGCCGAGGGCGGGCACTTCGAGGGAAAGGCGCTCCGGCGCCTCCTCGGCGCCCCGCTCGACGGAGAGCTCGAGCGTCGATCCCGCCGGCGCGGCCGCGTAACGGCGCGCGAGATCGTTCCAGTCCTCGATCGGGTGGCCGTCGGCGGCGGCGATCCGGTCCCCCGAACGCAGACCCGCGACGTGCGCCGGCGAGTCCGCTTCGGGCACACCGAGCGTGGCCTTCGGGCGGCGGTGCCCGAGCCCCGACCAGCCGACCGCCTCCGCCGCCCCGAACTCGTCGAGCCCGGTGCGCTCCTCGATGGGCAGCGCGAGCAGGCGGCGCTCGCTGCCGCGCTCGATCTCGATCGCGAGCTCGCCGCCCGGCCGTTCCCGGGCAGCGTCGTCGACGTCACCCCACCACACGACCTCCTGGCCGCCGACCGAGACGATCCGATCGCCCGGCTCGATGCTCGCGCGCTCCGCGGGCGAGCCCGCCTCGATGCTGCCGACGATGGCCGTCGGGCGCGGCATCCCGACGAAGAGGGTGCCCATGAACACGACCACCGGGAGCAGCAGGTTCATCGCCGGTCCCGCGAAGACGATCGCGAGCTTCTGCCAGAGCGGCTTGCTGCCCAGGGTTTCATTGGGGTGGGCACGCGTGTCGGGGTCGTCCTCCTCGTCCGGGTTCTCGCCCAGCATCTTGACGAAGCCGCCGAGCGGGAACCATGCGATCGCGTATTCGGTATGCCCGCGCTTCCACGCCAGCCGGAAGCGTCCGATCCGCACCGGCGATCCGAAGCCGAGGCAGAACTTGAGCACGCGCACGCCACAGGCCTTCGCGACCAGGAAATGCCCCAGCTCGTGCACGAAGATCAGCACGGAGAGCAGCACCACGAAGGCCAACAGGTATTGAATCGCGATCATGCACCCTCCCCAGCGCTAGCTAGCCATTCCGTCGCCCGGAAACGCGCCCAGGCGTCCGCTTCGCGCGCGTCGGCGAGGTCGCGCAGCGCGGCGCCGCCCGGCTGCGCGGCGTGGGCCTCGAGCACCGCGGCGTTCGCCGCGGCGATGGCCGGGAAGCGGATCCGCCCCGCCAGGAAGGCCGCGACAGACACCTCGTTCGCGGCGTTCAGCACGGCGGGGGCCGCCTCGGACGTGGCGAGCGCCGCGTAGGCCAGATCGAGACAGGGGAAGCGCTTGCGATCCGGCAGCTCGAAGCGCAGCTCTCCGATCGCTGCGAGATCGAGGCGATCGAGATCGAGCGGGAGCCGCTCCGGGTGCGCGAGGGCCACCGCGATGGGTACCCGCATGTCCGGAAGGCCCAGCTGCGCGAGCACCGATCCGTCGATGAACTCCACCAGCGAGTGCACGATCGACTGGGGGTGCACCAGCACCTCCACGCGCTCGGGCGAAACGTCGAAGAGCCAGCGCGCCTCGATCACCTCGAGACCCTTGTTCATCAGGGTGGCGGAGTCGATGGTGATTTTCGGGCCCATGTCCCAGTTCGGGTGCCGTAGTGCCTCTTCGACCGAGGCGGTCGCGATCTCCTGCTCGCTCCAGGTGCGGAAGGGGCCGCCGGAGGCGGTGAGAACGAGCCGCGCGACGTCTTCGCCGCGCTGACCCGCGAGCGCCTGGAAGATCGCGCTGTGCTCGCTGTCGACCGGGAGCAGGTTCACGCCGTGCGCGCGCACCTCGCGGAGCACGAGGGCGCCCGCCATCACGAGCACCTCCTTGTTGGCGAGCGCAATGTCGCGGCCGGCGCGGATCGCCGCCAGCGTGGGCTCGAGGCCGAGCGCGCCGACCAGCGCGGAGACGACGAGATCGGCCGGGTGGGTGGCGACCTCGAGCAGCCCCTCTGCGCCCGACGCGATGCGCGGTCCCCCGGGCGGAAGCGCTGCGGCCAGCTCCCGGGCGCCCTCGGGCTCCGCGACGGCGACGAGCTCGGGGCGAAAACGTCGCACCTGTTCCGCGAGCCGGGCGAGGTTTCGACCGGCCGCCAGCGCGACCACGCGGTAGCGCTCCGGAAAGCGCCCGACGACATCGAGCGTCTGCTCGCCGATGCTCCCGGTGCTGCCGAGGATCGCGATCCGGCGCAGGCCCTGCGCTGCCGCCCCGCTAGGCACCGGAGCCGTCCCGGACCTGCGCGCTCGTGAGCCCGAAGCGGCGCTCCCGCGTCTCATAGTTCTCGATCGCCGCGACGAGGTGTTCCTTGCGGAACTCGGGCCACATCGCGGCGGTGGTGTAGATCTCGGTGTACGCGATCTGCCAGAGCAGGAAATTCGAGACGCGCGACTCGGCACCGGTCCGGATCAGGAGATCCGGATCGGGCATCTCGGGGTCGTAGAGGTACGCGGCGAAGGTCTTCTCGTCGAGGCGCTCCGGGTCGACCTTTCCGCTCTCCGCGTCGCGCAGCAGCCGACGGGCCGCGTCGACGATCTCCGCCCGGCCGCCGTAGGAGAGCGCGAAGACGAGCGTCATCTCGCGGTTGTTGCGCGTGCGGGCGATCGCGTCGTCGATCTTGCTGCGCACGCTCGCCGGAAGCCGGTCGCTGCGGCCGATCGCGCGCACCTGGATCCCATTGCGATGCACCTCCTCGATCTCGAGGTCGATGTAGCGCTCGAGCAGGCGCATCAGCTCGTCCACCTCCTGCTTCGGGCGGTTCCAGTTCTCGAGCGAAAAGGCGTAGAGCGTCAGCCAGCGCACGCCGACCTCGTGCGCATCGCGCACCACCGCACGCACCGATTCGAGGCCCGCACGGTGCCCCTCGATGCGCGAGAGCCCGCGCCGCTCGGCCCAACGCCCGTTGCCGTCCATGATGACGGCAACGTGGCGCGGAATGGTCTTGTCGCCTGGCCGTTGTTCCTGCATGGCTAGACCTGGAGGATCTCCTCCTCCTTCTGGGAGGTGATCTCGTCGATCTTCTTGACGAACTCGTCCGTCAGCCCCTGGATCCTCTTCTCGGCCTGACGGCGCTCGTCCTGAGGGATCCCGCCCTCGGCTTCGAGGTCCTTCACCATCGCCAGGGCGTCCCGGCGGGCCTCGCGCACCCCAACCTTGTGGTGTTCGGCGAGCTTGTGGACGTGCTTGACCAGCTCCTTGCGGCGCTCCTCGGTGAGCGCCGGGATCGGGATCCGCACGACCTTGCCGTCGTTCGAGGGCGTGAGGCCCAGGTCCGAGGTCTGGATCGCCCTTTCGATCGCCTGGATCGAGCCCTTGTCGTAGGGAGAGAGCACGATGAGTCGCGGGTCGGGCGTGGAGAGGTTCGCGAGCTGGTTGAGCGGCGTCGGCGTGCCGTAGTAGTCGACCTGGATGCCGTCCAGCAGTGAGGTGCTCGCGCGCCCGGTGCGCACCTTCTGGAGGTCCGCGCGCAGGCTGCGAATGGTCTTGTCCATGCTCGCTCGTGCCTCCTCCTGCACGAGCGCGACGTCTCCCTCGGCCATGGCTACCCCCCTACGAGCGTCCCAACCTTCTCCCCCGCGGCCACCCGCAGCAGATTTCCGGGAACTCCGATGTCGAAGACCAGGATGGGGATCTGATTCTCGCGGCACAGCGCGATCGCCGTCTGGTCCATCACCCGAAGATTGCGCTGGAGCGCCTCGTCGAAGCTGATCGTGTCATAGCGGCGCGCGTTCGGATTCTGGCGCGGATCCGCGTCGTAGACGCCGTCGACCCCCTGCTTCGCCATCAGGATCACGTTGGCACTGATCTCGGCCGCGCGCAGTGCGGCGGCCGTGTCGGTCGAGAAGTAGGGGCTGCCGGTCCCCGCCGCGAACACCACGATGCGCCCCTTCTCGAGATGGCGCTCCGCCCGGCGTCGGATGTAGGGCTCGGCCACCTCGCGGATCTCGAGCGCCGAGAGCACCCGCGTCGGGATGCCCTCCTTCTCGATCGCGTCCTGGAGCGCGAGCCCGTTGATCACGCTCGCGAGCATGCCCATGTAGTCGGCGTTGGCGCGATCGATCCCCTGCTCCGCCGCCTGGATGCCTCGGATCACGTTGCCGCCGCCGATCACGACGGACATCTGGATGCCGAGCTCGTGAACGCTGCGCAAGTCCTTCGCAACGCCCGCGATCACCGCCGGGGAGATCCCGAAGCCGCGGTCACCGGCCAGGTGTTCGCCGGAGAGCTTGATCAGGATCCTCGCCCAGGCGGCCTTCACGCTCCCGCGGCCTCGCCGAGCTTGAAGCGGCGGAAGGCCGTCACGCCGATCGGTGTTCCAGCCTGCTTCGAGGCGTCGCCGAGCACGTCGCCGACCGAGCGATCCGGGTCCTTCACGAAGGCCTGCTCGACGAGGCAGACATCCGCGGCGAACTTGTTGACCTTCCCGTCGACGATGCGATCGATCACCTTCGCCGGCTTTCCCTCCTGCTCGGCCTGCGCGCGGTAGATGGCGCGCTCCGAAGCCAGGAGCTGCTGCGGAAGCTCGCTGCGCTCGACGGCTACCGGCGTGGGATCGGCGGCCGCGACGTGCATCGCGACGTCGCGCACGAGTGCGTCGACCTCTGCACCGCGCGCCGTCGTGGAGAGCCCGACGAGAACACCGAGCTTGCCGCCTGCGTGGACGTAGCCGCCGACCACCCCGCCGTCGACGCAGAGGCGTACGACCCGCTTGAGCACCACGTTCTCACCGAGCTTCGCGATGGCGGCCTTGATGCGCTCGGAAGCGCCCACGCCGTCGACCTTCGCGTCGAGCAGCGCCTGCGTGCCTTCGATGCCCGGACCGGCAGCCACGGCACGGGCCAACGCCCCCGCCAGGCTCTGGAAATCGTCGGTACGGGCGACGAAATCGGTCTCGCAGCCCACCTCGACCATGCCCCCGACGGGCCCCTCGAGCGCGATCGCGATCGCGCCCTCGCTGGTGGCCCGGCCCTCGCGCTTCACCGCCTTGGCGAGCCCGCGTTCGCGCAGCAGCTCCGCGGCGCGTTCCATGTCGCCCTTCGCGTCGGCGAGCACGCGCTTGCAATCCATCATCCCCGCGCCGGTGCGGTCGCGCAGGGTCTTCACCATCTCGGCAGGGATCTCGGCCACGCTGCTCCCCCTAGCCCTCGGTGCCCGCGTCGGGGGCCGCCACGGTCGGGGGGGCCAGCGCCGCAGCGGGGGCCTCCTCGCGGTCGGGGTCGCGCCCGAAGGAGGCGGCCCGGCCGCGACGCGGCGGCTGCGTGATCTCGACCACGACGCGCCCGCCCGGCCGCGCGGAGCCATCGCCGGAGCCCCGCGCCTGTGTGGCCTCGGCCACCTCGGCGCGTATGCGTTCGTCGTGGAGCGCCGCGCCTTCGAGACAGGCGTCGGCGACCCGCGCGCCGTAGAGCTGGATCGCCCGGATCGCGTCGTCGTTGCCCGGTACCACGAAGTCGATGCCGTCGGGGTTGCAGTTCGAGTCGACGACGGCGACGATCGGGATGCCGAGGCGACGCGCCTCGCTCACGGCGATCTCCTCCTTCGAGACATCGACCACGAAGACGAGGTCGGGGAGCCGGGTCATTTCCCGGATGCCGTCGAGCGACTTCCTGTACTTGTCGATCTGGCGATTGATCCGCGAGAGCTCCTTCTTCGGGTACTCCGCGACCTTCACCTCGTCTGCGACGATCTCGAGCAGCTGCTTGAAGCGCTCGATCGACTTCTTCACCGTCTTGAAGTTCGTGAGCATCCCGCCGAGCCAGCGGTTGTTCACGTAGAACTGGCTCGCACGCTGCGCCTCGAGCTGGATAGGGGCCTGCGCCTGCCGCTTCGTCCCGACGAAGAGCACCTTGCCGCCGCTCGCGGTCGTCTCGCGCACGAAATCGAGCGCCGCCTCGAAGCGCGGCAGCGTCTGGTCGAGATCGATGATGTGGACCCCGTTGCGCTCCCCGAAGAGAAAGGGCTTCATGCGCGGGTTCCAGCGCTGGGTCTGGTGCCCGAAGTGCACGCCCGCATCGAGCAGGTCGCGGATCGTGACGTCGCTGTGGATCGGATGGGGGGTTGCGCCGGCGGTCGTTCCACCGGCCGCCGCCGAGGCGCTCGCCTCGGTCGTCGCTTCGGCCATCGGGTTCTCCTTCGCGGTTTCGCCGCCGCTCCGTCCTCTTCTCCCCAACCCGAGAGCCCGCCATCGAGCAGTCGCAGGCCGACCGTCCGCCGCGAGTCCCGGGCACCGCAGGGGCGGTCCGGAACGTGTGATTTGTCGAATGGTTAGCAGACCCCCCGAGACGAGGCGACCCCCGGACCCGAGCTCACGCCCCCCGCGAAGCGGTCGGCCGCGAGACGAGGGACGCAAGCGGAGCGCAACGCGCGGAGCCGCAGCGAGCCGCAGGCGAGCGGAGTCAATCGGGAAGATCGCCCCACCCAGATGCCCCGATGGATCAGTCCCCGCGCTTATGTCGTATATTCGGCGTTGATCCGCACGTACTCGTACGAGAGGTCGCAGGTCCAGACCCACGCGCTGGCCCGGCCGGCGCCGAGCTCGACCCGAATCTCGACCTCGCGGGACGCGCGCATGCGCGCCGCGGCCCGAGCCACCGCGGCGGGCCCGGTGGGCGCTCCGTGGCGAAACACCGTCACCCCAGCCAGGTCGACCCGTGTCCGCGGCAGACGCAGGCGAACGCGGGCGGCCCCCACCGTCTGGAGGATGCGGCCCCAGTTCGGGTCGGCGCCGAAGATCGCCGTCTTCACGAGCAGCGAGTTCGCGATGCGCCGCGCCGCCCGCTCGGCTTCCGCCGGAGCCGCCGCGCCGGCGACGCGGACGGTGACGAGCCGGGTCGCCCCCTCGCCGTCGCGCGCCAGGTCGAGGGCCAGCGAGCGGGTCACCTCGGCGAGCGCCGCCTCGAAGCGAGCCGCACCGGGGCTGCGCGGGCTGCGAAGCGGCGCATTTCCGGCCCAGCCGTTCGCGAGCAGGACTACCGAATCGCTGGTCGAGGTCTCGCCGTCGACGCTCACCCGGTTGAAGCTCGCATCGGCTGCCTCGCGCAGTGCGGCCCTGAGGTACGCCGGCGACACCGCCGCGTCCGTACACAGGAAGCCCAGCATGGTGGCCATGTTGGGCTCGATCATCCCCGAGCCCTTTGCGATGCCGCCGACCGTGACCACGCGCCCGCCTACGCGGGCGGTCGCGAGCGCCGTCTTCGGGAAGGTATCGGTCGTCATGATCGCCCGCGCCGCGCGTCCGAAACCGCCCGGCGCGAGCGCGGCCGACGCGATGCGGACTCCTTCGCGCAGCCGCGCCATCGGAAGCGGCCGCCCGATCACGCCGGTCGACGCGACCAGCATCTCCTCCGGCGCGCAACCGACCGCGACGGCCGCGAGGCGCGCCATCTCGGTCGCGTCGCGCAGCCCGCGGGCGCCCATCGCGACGTTCGAGACACCGCTGTTGATCACGACGCCGCGGGCGCGTCCCCGGCGCACGCGCGCCCGGGAAAGCTCGACCGGTGCCCCGACGACGCTGGAGCGGGTGAAGACCCCCGCCACCGCAGCCGGCCCCTCGCTCACCACGAGCGCCAGGTCGAGCCCCTCCTTCTTGATCCCGCAGCCGATACCCGCTGCGCGGAACCCGGGGACTCGGATGGAGCTCGAGCGAGCGGTGCCTAGCCCGCGCCGCAGCACTTCTTGTACTTGCGGCCCGAGCCGCAGGGACACGGATCGTTGCGTCCGACCTTCGAAGCGGCGGCGTCCGCCGCGGGCCGCGAGGCCGGCTGGGCCATCGGACCGGGCTGGCGGAGCGGACCGGGCGGCGCCGGCCGGGAAGCGCTCGCAGGGGCCGCGCGTGGGCCGGCCAGGGGACCGGGGGCCCGGGCAGGCGCAGGGCCCGCCGCCGGCGGCGTCTCCGCCGGATCCCGCAGCTGCACCTTGAACAGGATCTCGAGCGCCTGCGCGTCGATCCGGTCGTTCATCTCCTCGAAGAGCGCGTAGCCCTCGCGCTGGTACTCGATCTTCGGATCGCGTTGCGCGTAGCCCCGCAGGTTGATCCCCTCGCGCAGGCCGTCCATCGAGTGCAGATGGTCCTTCCACTGGACGTCGAGCACCTGGAGCAGGAAGTCGCGAGCGAGCTGCCCGAAACGCGGATACCCGAGGTCGGCGTACTGCTCGGCCAGTCGATCGCAGTACTTCTTCTTCTCCTCGACGAAGCTCACGACCCGATCGAAGACCGCGCGCCCGAGATCGTCGCGCTCCGCCGCGAGCTTGCCATCGAGCGTGAAGGGAGGCTGGGCCCCGTCGAAGCCGATCCCGAACTGCAGGTTCAGGTTCGTCACGATCTCGGTCAAAGCCTCGGCATCCGGGTCGCCCTTGTCCGGCCAGCTACGGCCGAGGATCGCGACCAGCGAGCCCTCGGCCATGTCGAGGATCTCCTGGTGCAGGTCCTCGCGGATCATCGCCTCGCGCCGGCGGGTATAGAAGGCCTGCCGCTGCCGGTTCATCACGTCGTCGTAGTCCAGCAGGTGTTTGCGGATGTCGAAGTTGCGCGCCTCGACCTTCTTCTGGGCGTTCTCGATCACGCGGGTGAGAAGGCGTTTCTCGATCGCCTCTCCGTCCTCGACGCCGACGCGATCCCACCACTGCGCGACGCGCTGGGACTCGAAGATGCGCAGCAGGTCGTCCTCCAGGGAAAGGAAGAACTGCGTCGAGCCCGGGTCGCCCTGCCGGCCCGCGCGGCCCCGCAACTGATTGTCGATGCGCCGGCTCTCGTGCCTCTCGGTGCCGAAGATGTGAAGCCCCCCGGCGCTCACGACCTCCTCCCGCTCCTCGGCGCAGAGGGCCTCGAAGCCCGCGAAGTGCGCGGGGAACTCGGGGTGGGCCTTGTCGTGGCCGCACTTGGCGAGCGCGAGGAACTCGGGGTTTCCGCCGAGCACGATGTCGGTGCCACGGCCGGCCATGTTGGTCGAGATCGTGACGGCGCCCTTGCGCCCCGCCTGCGCGACGATCTCCGCCTCGCGCTCGTGGTGCTTCGCGTTCAGCACGTTGTGGCGCACGCCCTCGCGCCGCAGCCGCGTCGAGAGCATTTCGGAGTTCTCGATCGAGATCGTGCCGACGAGCAGGGGCTGCCCCGTCTCGTGGCGCGTGCGGATCTCCTCCACCACGGCGTCGAACTTCTCGCGCTTGGTCTTGAAGACGACGTCCTGGAGATCGTCGCGCACCATCGGACGGTTCGTCGGCATCACGAGCACGTCGAGGTCGTAGATCTTCGCGAACTCGGGGGCCTCGGTGTCGGCCGTCCCGGTCATGCCCGAGATCTTGTCGTACATGCGGAAGAAGTTCTGGAAGGTCACCGATGCCAGGGTCTGGTTCTCGGCCCGGACCTGGATGCCTTCCTTCGCCTCGACCGCCTGGTGGAGCCCGTCCGACCAGCGGCGGCCGTGCATCTTCCGCCCGGTGAACTCGTCGACGATGACCACCTCGTTCTGGCCGCTCTCGCCGACCTCCACCAGGTAGTGGACGTCGCGCTTCTTCAGCGTGTGCGCCACCAGGGACTGGTTCACCGAGTGAAGCGCGTGGATCATCTGCGGATCGTAGAGGTTCTCGATGCCGAGCAGCTGCTCGACCTTGTGTACGCCCTCCTCGGTCAGGGTGGCAGCGTGGTGCTTCTCGTCGACCCAGTAGTCGCCCTTCTCCTCGACGCCGTTGACCGGATCGCCCTTTTCGCCGCAGCTGAGGCGCGGAATCACCCGATCCACCACCGCGTAGAGTCCGGTGTTCTGCTCGGAAGGGCCCGAGATGATCAGCGGCGTGCGCGCCTCGTCGATCAGGATCGAGTCGACCTCGTCCACGATTGCGTAGTGCAGCTCGCGCTGCACGCACTGCTCGAGCTTGAACTTCATGTTGTCGCGCAGGTAGTCGAAGCCGAGCTCGTTGTTCGTCGCGTAGGTGATGTCCGAGCCGTAGGCCTCGATGCGCTGGCGATCCGAGAGGTCGTGGACGATCACGCCGACCGAGAGCCCGAGCGCGCGGTGGACCTGGCCCATCCAGTCGGAGTCGCGCCGCGCCAGGTAGTCGTTGACCGTGACGATGTGCACGCCGCGGCCGACGAGCGCGTTCAGGTACGCGGGCAGCGTGGAGACGAGGGTCTTGCCCTCGCCCGTCTTCATCTCCGCAATGTTCCCGCGGTGCAGTGCGATGCCGCCGATCAGCTGTACGTCATAGTGGCGCTGCCCGAGCGCGCGCTTGGCCGCCTCACGTACCGTGGCGAAGGCCTCGGGGAGCAGGTCGTCGAGCGGCTCGCCGCGTCCGAGGCGCTCGCGGAAGACCGCCGTGCGGGCCCGAAGCTCGTCGTCGGAGCACGCCACTGCGTCCCGCTCGAGGCGGTTGATGCGCTCCACGAGCGGGAGCATCGCCTTCAGGACCCGATCGTTGTGGCTCCCAAAGACCTTACCGAGCAGATTTGCCATGCAGACGCAACGATCTCCCGAAGGGAGGACGGGCGCCCGGAGTTTACGAAAGCGCGGCCCCCGCGGCAATCGCCCCGCCCGCCAAGCGGCAGCTCGAGCGCGCCCCAAACAAAGGCCCTCGCCCGCAGGCCGAGAGCGACGCTCTACCGTGGATCAGTCTGTTCCGACGTCAGAGCCGCAAGCGAAGCGCGAAGAGCGGAGCGCGCAGCGAGCCGCAGGCGAGCGGAGTCAATCGGGAAATCGAGCCGCCGAGGTGCCTCGAAGCAACCGCGACTCCCCGCGCCCCGACGCCCCGCCCCGCCCCTAATCGAAGATGAAATCGATCGGGTTCACGGCCTTGCCGTTCACCTCCACCGTGTAGTGGAGGTGGGGTCCGGTGCTGCGGCCCGTGTTGCCGACCAGCGCGATCTTCTGGCCGCGCTCGACCACATCGCCGCGCTTGACCAGGATCTTGTCATTGTGGCCGTACTGCGTGCGGATGCCGTAGCCGTGGTCGATCAGCAGGGCATTGCCGAGGGGCCCCTTCGCGCCGACGAACTCGACCCGACCGCGCGCCGGCGCGACGACCTCGCTGCCGTGGGCGCTCGCGATGTCGATGCCGGCGTGGAACTGCCGACGGCCGGTAAAGGGCGAGATGCGCTTGCCGAAGCCCGAGGTGAGCCAGCCGCGCGTCGGCCAGATTGCGGGCGACGAGGCGAGATGTTGATGCTTGTCCTCGAGCTCGTCCACGAGCTCCTTCAGCGACAGGGCGCGCGCGTCGGCCACGAGCCCGAGCCGCTCGGCCTCGCGTCGCAGCAGGCCGACACGGTCTCCCTGGCGCGGACCCTGCGACCCATGCGCCCCGACGGTGCGGCCGGCTTTCTGCCCATCGAGGCTCGCGGGCACGAACTCCTCGTCACCGCCCCGCCCGTCCTCGAGAGGGACGCCGGCGCCGGACGCGGATTCGTCGGGCCCGGCCTCCGTCACCTCGGCACCGCCCGCGGCCGCCGAGCCCGGAAGGTTCGCGATCACGCGGACCTTGCGCTCGAACTCGGCGACGAGCGAGAGCTTCTCCTCGAGCGACCCGACCGAAGCCTCGAAGCCGTCGATCCGCGCCTGCTGCTGCTGCGCGAGGTCGCGCAGCTGCCCGAGCTCCGCATGGTCGATGCGCACGCGCACGTAGTCGACCAGCAGCCCGAGCCCCATCAGGACGGCCACGCCTGCACCGATCACGGCGCGGCGTACGCTGCGCTTGGCCACGTCGAGGCGCCGGATCGGCGAAGCCCCGTCGGATACCACGATGAGCGAATAACGATCCATCGGCTGCTCCTCTTCAACCCCTCGCTGCGTTCTCGAACACGCGCAGCCGCAGCTGCAGGCGCCCGAGCTCGATCTCATCTCCATCGCGCAGCCGGGCGTGCGTCTCGCGCTTCCCGTTCACGCGCGACCCGTTCGTGCTGCCGAGATCCAGGAGGGTGAAGCCATCGCCCTCCCGTTCGAAGGCCGCGTGCAGCCGGGAGATCGTGGGCTCGGCCACCGCGAGGTCCGCATCGACACCCCTGCCGATCACGAAGCGATCGCGGTCGATCGGAACCTCGAGCCCTTCGTAGAATCCCCGCATCACGCGAAGAGTCGCTCCGTCGCTCTGTTGCACCGCTCGCCTCATCGACCCCTGCCCGCCCGAAACGTGTGATCCTCACCACACTTTCAGCTTCGGCTCGGCTTCCTTGGCAAGACGTTTCGGAGGCCCCGGCGGCCGGCTTGACCCCACGGGGCTGTCCCCGCGGGGATCGCGTCGCCCGGGCTCGGCTCACAGATATTTGAGCCACTCCGAGCGCCAGGGCCACCGGGTGGATCCCATACACATGGACGACGTAGAAGAAGAACGGAACCCGACCGATCGTGGCCAGCGATGCCGTGAGCGGGCCCCCCGATCGAGAGAGGCCCCTGGACGTGCAGCAGCGCCCAGGCCGCCGACGCCACTTCGGCGGGCGGCTCGATCCCATCCAGGAGATTGCGGCCGAGGATCATCGCGAGGCCGAACACCGCGATCGCCGGGCGCGCTAGCCAGACGAAGGCCGCCAGCCCGAGCATCGACACGCGCATCATCGCCGAAGACCACGCGATCCAAGGCCCCTACGGCCCCCGCCCTGTGACCTACGCCGACTACACCACGCCGGGTCGCTCGCTGTCCTTCATCGAGGACTTCATCCGCGAGGAGCTGATGCCCCTCGACGCGAACACACACACCGAGTCGTCGGGCACGGGCCTGCAGACCTCGCGCTTCCGGGAGGGCGCGCGGCGCATCATCAAGCAGGCGGTCGGCGCGGACGATCGCGACGTCCTCATCTTCACCGGCTCCGGGGTGACGGGCGCGATCAACAAGCCGCGCGGGCTGCTCTTCGTCGCCACGGCGGCCCGGTCCTCGAGCTTGCGCTCGGAATCTCGCTGCGAGCGATCTCGATCGGCATCGCGCTGCACTCGCGCTTCGCCTGGCTGTGGTCCCTCAGGGTCCTGGCGGCCGGGCTCACGCCAGCCGACCGCCACGAAGACCTGGCCAGTCAGGTCGCGCTCCTCCCCCGCGACCGGGATCCCGCGCGTCGAGGCCGGCCCGCGAGCAAGGGCCCGGATGCGCGCGTAGCGCGAGCGACGCTATCCTCCGCCCGCCTACGGACCTCCCCCCGAGAGGTTCCGCGCGCTGTCCGAGCGATTGCCCCTGCAGATGCTGATCGCGTTGGTCGTCGGCCTCCTGTTGGGGGCTCTGGCACAGGCCGCCTTTCCAGGCGCGCCGGCGCTCGAGGCGCTGGTCGCGAACCTCATCGACCCGCTCGGGCAGATCTTCCTGCGACTGCTCTTCGTGCTCGTGATTCCGCTGATCGTGACCTCACTTGCGCTCGCGGTCGCGGAGCTCGGCGACCTGCGCCAGATCGGCCGCATCGGCGCACTCACCTTCGCCTACACGGCGGTGGTCTCCGCGATCGCGGTCGCGATCGGGGTCGGCCTCGTGAATCTGGTCGAGCCCGGCGCGGGGCTCTCGCCCGAGCTGCGCCTGCGAATCTCGTCCGGCGCGATGCCTGCTCCGGCCGCCGCGAGCGCCGGCAAGACCGGCGTCGACTTCCTCGTGCACCTCGTGCCGACCAACGCGGTCCGCGCGATGGCCGACGGCGACATGCTCGCGCTGATGGTGTTCTCGCTGCTGCTCGGCATCGGGCTCGCGGGCACGCCCGGTGAGCCCGCGCGGCGCTTCGAAGAGACCCTGCGCGGGCTCCAGGACGTGACGATGCGACTTCTCGGCATGGTGATCCGAGTCGCTCCGCTGGGCGTTGGCTGCCTCGTCTTCGCGCTCGCGTCGCGGCTCGGCGTCGAGATCTTCGAGATGCTCGGCGCCTACGTCTTCGTCGTCGTCGCGGGCCTCGCGCTGCAGATGTTCGGCGTCTACTCGCTGCTCGTGGGCTGGCTCGGCGGCATGAGCCCGCTGCAGTTCTTCCGCAGCGTGCGCACGGCGATCATCACGGCCTTCTCGACCGCGTCGAGCAACGCGACGCTGCCGACGGCGCTGCTCGTGGCCGATCAGGAGCTCCTGCTGCCCTCCCACGTCAGCCGCTTCGTGCTGACGCTCGGCTCCACCGCGAACCAGAATGGCACCGCGCTATTCGAGGGCGTCACGGTGCTCTTTCTCGCGCAGTTCTACGGCGTCGAGCTCACGCTCGCGCAGCAGCTCGGAGTCGCGGGGATCTGCGTGCTCGGCGGGATCGGGACCGCCGGCGTTCCGGCCGGCTCGCTGCCGGTGATCGCGATGATCCTCGGCATGTTCGGGATTCCGGTCGAAGCGATCGGAATCGTGCTCGGCGTGGATCGTTTCCTCGACATGTGCCGCACCGCCGTCAACGTGACCGGAGACCTCGCGGTGGCGCTAGTGGTATCGCGCAGCGCGGATGTCGCGCCGGCGCAGGTGTGATCAGATCTTCGTGGTCCAGCGGAAGAAGGGGGGGGATCGAGATGGCAGGTGCACTCTTCGCGCGCAAGTCGATCGCGGCCTTCGAGTCCGATCTCGCGGTCGGGGGCCGCTCGCTGCGGCGCGTGCTCGGCGCCGCCGACCTCGTGCTGCTCGGGATCGGCTGCATCATCGGCACCGGCATCTTCGTCTTGACCGGTGTCGCGGCCGTGCACCACGCGGGGCCTGCGGTGATCGCGTCCTACGCGATCGCGGGGATCGTGTGCGCGCTCGCGGCGCTCTGCTACTCCGAGTTCGCGACGATGCTCCCGATCTCCGGCAGCGCCTACAGCTACGCCTACGCGACCCTCGGCGAGTTGATCGCCTGGATCATCGGCTGGGACCTGATCCTCGAGTACGCGCTCGCCGCGAGCGCGGTCGCGGTGGGCTGGTCGGGCTACGTGCGCGACATCCTCGGCGGCTTCGGCATCCAAATCCCGACGGCGATCGCGGGTTCGCCCGGCACGCTCGAGGGCGCCGTCTTCAATCTCCCGGCCTTCTTGATCCTGTTGCTCACGACATCGCTGCTCGTGATCGGGATCCGCGAGAGCGCACGCGCGAATGCGGTGATCGTCGCGATCAAGGTCTTCGTCGTGCTCTTCGTGATCGCGGTCGGCAGCTTCTACGTGACGCCCGCGAACTGGAGCCCCTTCGCGCCGATGGGCTTTCACGGCGTCGTAGCGGGCGCCGCGACGGTCTTCTTCGCCTACATCGGCTTCGACGCCGTCACGACCGCGGCCGAGGAATCGCGCAATCCGGAGCGCGACATGACGATCGGAATCATCGGCTCGCTGGCCGTCTGCACCGTGCTCTACCTCGCGGTGGCGGCCGTCGTCACGGGCATGGTTCCGCTCGACCAGATCGACACCTCGGCTCCGGTCGCGCAGGCCTTTCGCTCGCACGGGCTGGCCTTCGCGGGCGGCCTGATCTCGGCCGGCGCGATCGCGGGGCTGACCAGCGTGCTGCTGGTGCTGCTCCTGGGTCAGTCGCGCATCTTGTTTTCGATGGCGCGCGATGGGCTCCTGCCGGCGGTCTTTTCCGCGGTGCACCCGCGCTTTGGCACGCCGCACGTATCGACCATCGGTGTCGGGCTGATCGTCGCGGTGATCGCGGGCTTCGTGCCGCTCAAGGAGCTCGCCGAGCTCGCAAACATCGGCACGCTCTTCGCGTTCGCGATCGTCTCGATCGGGATCCTGGTCCTGCGCCGCCGCGAGCCCGAGCGGCGCAGGCCCTTCCGCACGCCCTGGGTGCCGCTAGTGCCGCTGCTCGCGACGGCGGGCGCCCTCTATCTGATGGCCGCGCTGCCCATCGCCACCTGGATCCGGTTCGTGAGCTGGCTCGCGATCGGCGTGGTGATCTACTTCGGCTACAGCCGACACCACAGTCGCGTGGCGCACGCGGCGGTCGCGGGCCGCTAGACGCGAGGCTGTAGCGCCGCGGGAGAATGGGCGGCGCGGCGTGCTGAACGAGTGGCTCGAAGAGACCGGGCTTCCGCTCGAGCTCTTCCTTCGCGATCTCGAGACCTCGAAGCTTCCGCGCGTACCGGGCACGGCCGTGTTCCTGGGGGGGCGACCCGCAAGGCACGCCGCTTGCGCTGCCAGACCTGCTGCGCCCCGAGCGCTCGGCGGAGCCGGCGATCGATCTACGCTTCACGAAGCTCGAGCATTCCCGCCCGCTCATCCGCCGCGGTGGCGATCGAGCAGGTGGCGGGCGTGGCGCCGGGTGGCCTCGACGATCTCCTCGCCGCCGGCCATCCGCGCGATCTCGTCGACGCGCGCCTCCCCCTCCACCGGCTCGACCGTCGCCACGCTCCGACCGCGCTCGCTCCGCTTCTCGACGCGAAGCTGCACGTCGGCGAACGCGGCGACCTGCGGGAGATGCGTGATGCACAGGACCTGATGCTGAGTGGCGAGCTCCGCGAGAGCGCGCCCGACGCGATCGGCCGTCTGTCCGCCGATCCCGGCGTCGACCTCGTCGAAGACCAGCACCATGCCGGCCTCCGCCTCGCGCAGCGCGTTGCGCAGCGCGAGGAAGCTGCGCGAGAGCTCGCCCCCCGAGGCCACGCGGCGCAGCGGGCGCGGGGCCTCGCCTTCGTTCGCGGCGAGCCGGAACTCGACGGACTCGCGGCCCGTCGGGCCGCACGGAAGACCCTCGGGCGCAGTGAGCGGGTCGAGCGCGACCTCGAAGCGCGCCTGCGGCATCGCGAGCTCGCGAAGGCCCGTTTCGACCGCCTTGCCGAGAGCGCGCGCGGCCTTGACCCGCCCGCGCGAGAGCTTCTCCGCGCGCTTGCCGAGCTCCGCGACGACGCCCTCGCGCTCCTTCTCGAGCTCCGCCTCGCGGGCGCCGGCCCCTTCGAGCCGCGCGAGCTCGTTCGCCGCTGCGTCGCGGAATGCCAGGATCTCCTCGGGGGTCACGCCGTACTTCCGGCGCAGCCGATCGACCGCGGCCAGCCGATCGTCGAGCGCGGCCAGCCGCGCCGGATCGGCATCCACCCCCTCGACGCGGCGCTCGAGATCGATCGCGGCGTCGCGCGCGTCGCTCGCCAGCCCGGACACGCGCGTGGCAAGCGCCTCGAGGCCGGGGTCGAGCCGAAGCAGCGCCGCGATGCGGCGCGAGGCTTCCCCGAGAAGATCCGCCGCACCTGCTGCATCTGCGCGCGCGGGGTCTCCCGTCAGCAGCGCGATCGCCGCGGCGCCCTCCTCGCGCAGGCGATCGGCGTGCGCGAGGCGCCCGCGGTGCGCGCGCAGCTCCTCGATCTCGCCCGGCACGAGCCGCGCCTCGTCGATCTCCTGCACCTGGAAGGCCAGGAAGTCCTGCCGGCGCGCCAGCTCGCGCGCCTCGTCGCGCAGACGGGTGAGCTCCTCGTCGAGCCCGCGGATGCGGGCGACACCGGCCGCGACCGCATGGCGCTCCGCGAGCAGGCCTCCGCGCTCGTCGAGCAGCAGGCCCTGGAGCTCGGGGCGGCGCAGCGCCTGCGAATCGTGCTGGCTCGAGATCTCGAGCCGACCCTCGAAGAGCTCGCCGAGCGTCGCGACCGGCACCAGCTGCCCCGACACCCACGCCCGGCTGCGGCCGCCCCGCGCCACGCTCCGCCGCACGACGAGCTCGTGGCCCGAGGTCTCGAGACCGCGGCGCAAGAGCTCCGCCTCGAGCTCCGGGAGACGCTCGGTGCGGAACACCGCCTCGACCACCGCCTCGTCGCAGCCGTCGCGCACCGCATCGGAGGACGCGCGCGCTCCGGCGAGCAGGGCGAGGGCCCCGAGGACGATCGACTTTCCGGCTCCGGTCTCACCGGTCAGCGCGCACAGCCCCGGCCCGAACTCGAGCTCGGCCCGCTCGACGATCGCGAGCCCGGTGATGCGCAGCGACTCGATCACCGCTCCCCCCAGCGCAGCTTCGCGCGCAACACGTCGAAGCGGGTCCGCGCGGGATCGACGAGGAGCCGCGCCGGGCTCGCGGCGCGGCGCACCGTGACGAGGTCGTTCTCGACGAGCTCGCGCCCGACCTGTCCGTCTACCGTCAGGTGCACCTGGCCGCCGCGCGCGTCGCTGACCCGCACCTGGACCTCGCTCTCTTCCGGGAGCACCAGGGGGCGGTGGGTCAGCGTGTGAGCCGAGATCGGCGTCAGCAGCAGCGCCTGCATCGTCGGATACACGAGCGGGCCGCCGGCCGAGAGCGAGTAGGCCGTCGAGCCGGTCGGCGTGGCGACGATCAGCCCGTCGGCGCGATAGGTCGTGACTTCGGCGCCATCGGCCCGCGTCTCGAGGTGCACCAGGCGCGAGAGTGCGGTGTTGGAGATCACCGCGTCGTTCAGGGCCAGGTAACGGCCGAGCGAGCGTCCCTCGCGGTCGACGCTCACATCGAGGCGCATGCGCTCCTCGATCCGGAAGCGCCCCGCGAGAACCGCCTCGAGCGTCGGGAAGATCTCGTCGCGGGCGATCTCCGCGAGAAAGCCCAGCGTCCCCAGGTTCACGCCGAGGATCGGAACGTCGCGATCGCCGATGGCACGCGCCACCGCGAGCAGGGTTCCGTCCCCACCGAGCACCACGACGAGGTCGACCCGCCCTGCGAGCTCCCCCCGCGCGAGGCCAGGCGCCTCGGTCCAGCGCCCGGACTCGGGATCCGGGAACGCCTCGATCCCCCGCTCGACGAGCCATTTTTCGAGCGTACGGATCATGTCCGCGAGCTGCGGCTGCTCGGGCTTGACGCAGATACCGACCCTTCGGATCTCCATTCGACGCCCGGGAGTTTTCCACGTTGCTAGGCTCCGCGCATGCCCTCGGATGAGTCCCTGGATCTCTTCCCGGGAGATCGCTCGCCCGGAGCGCCGGATCCGCGCGCCCCGCTGCCCGACCGGATGCGGCCGCGCCAGCTCGACGACGTGGTCGGGCAGGACGCCCTCGCCGGCCCGAAGGGGCTGCTGCGCTCGCTCGCGGCATCCCAGGATCTGCCCTCGCTGATCCTGTGGGGCCCCCCGGGCTCCGGGAAGACGACCCTCGCGCGGCTGCTCGCCGAGGCCAGTGGCAGCCGCCTCGAAGCGCTCTCGGCGGTGATGGCCGGCGTCAAGGAGATCCGCGAGGCCGTCGAGCGCGCCCGCCGCGAGCGCCGGGCGGGACATCGCACGCTGCTGCTCCTCGACGAGATCCATCGCCTGAACCGCGCCCAGCAGGACGCCCTGCTGCCGCATGTCGAGGAGGGTGTGGTGACGCTCGTCGGCGCGACCACCGAGAACCCCTCCTTCGAGGTGAATGCGCCGCTCCTCTCGCGCTGCCGCGTCTACACGCTCGAGCGCCTCTCGACCGACTCGCTCGCGCAGCTCGTCCGGCGCGCGGCGGCTGACCGCGAACGCGGGCTCGGAGCGGTGGGATGCGAGGTCGCAGAGGACGCCGTGGCCGCGATCGCCGCGGCCGCCGACGGCGATGCGCGCCGTGCGCTGCTGCTGCTCGAGGCGGCCGCAGCGCTCCAGCGCCGCGCCGCCCCCGGCGAGGCCGTCGGGGTGGAGGCGGTGCGCCAGGCCGCCGGCCGACCGCTGCTGGTCCACGATCGCGACCGCGAGGAGCACTACAACGTCGTCTCGGCGCTGATCAAGAGCCTGCGCGCGAGCGACCCCGATGCCGCGCTCTACTGGGTCGCGCGGATGCTCGAGGCGGGCGAGGACCCGCGCTTCGTCGCGCGGCGGCTGGTGATCTTCGCGTCCGAGGACGTCGGCAATGCCGAGCCGCAGGCGCTCCCGCTCGCGATCGCCGCCTACCAGGCGGCGGAGCGGATCGGCATGCCGGAGGCCAGGATCCCGCTCGCCCAGGCGGTCACCTTCCTGGCCTGCGCTCCCAAGAGCAACGCCGCCTACCTCGGGATCGAGCGGGCGCGCGAGGCGGTGGCCGCACATGGCTCACTGCCGGTGCCGATGCATCTGCGCAACGCACCGACCGGGCTGATGCGTGGGCTCGGCTACGGCCAGGGCTACGAGTACCCGCACGACGCGCCCGACGCGTTCGTCGCGACGCCGAACCTTCCGAACGAGCTCGCGGCAGCGCGCTTCTACGAGCCGGGCGAGCGCGGAGCCGAGCGCGCGATCGCCGAGCGCCTCGCGACGCTACGCGAGCGCCGCGGCCGGCGACTCCCCGGCGGCGACGCCGAATAGTGGGTGATCTACGTCACGGAAGACCCTCTCCGACCCTGGAAGACTCGGGACCGCATGGGCCGCGCGAACGTCGCCCGCGCACGCAGAAGGTCGCGATCCAAAGACTCGCGATAGGCCTCGTCAAAAAGACAGGCCTCGAAAAAGTTGTTGGGGGGTGACCGGAGCTGGGGATCCCGTTCGACGGGGTCCCCAGCTCGCGGTTCTTCTGGGCCTCGGTCTGGGCCTCGGTCCGGGCCTCGGATGAGCCCGCTCGCCCAACGCGTCGCGCTCGCTCTGCTCGTCGCGCTCGCGGTGGCCGCGCGCTCGCTCGACTGGGCGCTCGTCTTTCCCGGCGACGGCCGCGTCTGGCTCGACCCCTTCGACGGGGCCTACCGCGTCCGGCGTGCGCTCTACACGCTCGCTCACTACCCCCGGCTGCTCCGCTTCGATCCCTACCTGGGCTTTCCCGCCGGCGCTCCGGTGCCCGCACCGCCGCTCTACGACTGGCTGCTCGGCGCGAGCGCGCATTGGCTCGGCGGCGGCGTCGGCACGCTCGAGCGCCTGGCAGCGTGGGCTGCCCCGGTGCTGGGCGGGCTCGTCGTGCTCCCGATCGCAGCCGCCGGACGCTCGCTCGCGAGCGCGGGGGTCGGTCTCACGGCCGCGGCGCTCTATGCCTGCCTGCCGATTGCGGTGAACTTCGCGCGCGTAGGCGACGCCGATCACCATGCGGCGGTGGCACTCCTCGGCGCGTTGTGGCTCGCCCAGACGCTGGCGCTCGCGCGCGGCGCGGCGGCCGCGCGCGAGCGCGCGCTGTGGGCCGCAGTCGCGCTCACGCGGGTGGCGCTCGTGCTGACCTGGAGCGGGAGCCTGCTCTACCTGGCCGTGGCCGACGGCGTGCTCCTCGGACTCGGCCTGCTCGCCGGGAGCGGCTGGCTCGCGCGGCACGCCGCGGGCCTCGCTGCCGGAGCGCTGCTGCTGGCACCCTTCGCAGCGGCGGAGCACGCGGCCGGAATCGCGGCCTTCACCACCACCACCTTCTCGTGGCTCCACGTCGCGGTGCTCGCGCTGCTGGCGGGCATCACCGCACTGCTCGCGCTGGCCGAGCGACGCCGTCCCTCGCGAGGCTCCGCCGAGCGCGCGCTGCGCGCCGCGTTCCTCGCACTGCTTGCGATCGGCGCGCTCGCCGCGCTGCCGCCGCTTCGCGCGATCCTGTCGCCGGCGGCCGCGTTCCTGACGCGCACGGATCTCTGGGGACACGCGAATCTGGAGCAGCGCCCGCTCTTCGCGTGGCTCACGAGCACGCCGCTCGTGCACGGGCGCTCCGCGACGGCGCTCTATGGGGGGTTCGCGCTGCTGCTCCCGCTCGCGCCGCTCGCCGCACTCGCGGTCGCCCGCGATCCGCGACGCCGACGCCCGGCGCTCGCACTCGCCGGCTGGTCTACCGCCCTTGGCATCCTCGCCATCGCGCAGGTGCGCTTCGGCAACGACTTCGCTCCGGCGGGATCGCTGGGCTTCGCACTCGGGCTCGCCGGCTGCCGCGACGCACTCGCGAGACGCCTCCCGGCGCGACTGGCGACTGCGCTCGTACTCGCAGGCGCGCTGGCGCTTCTGTGGCCCGCGATCGCCGCGGTCCATCGGCCCGCGCTCGAACGCGCGATGTCCTTCGCGCGCCAGCCTTCCCTCGCGCTTCCGATCGTCGAGCGCTCCGGCAACGGCTCGCTGCGGCGCTTCGCCGAGAGCGTGCGCGCGGCGACGCCCGACGAGGGCGCGGAGCGCGACCCCTTCGCCCGGCCCGCGTTCGGGATCCTCGCCCCGCCGAACTTCGGGTACGCGCTCCTCACTTTCGCGCGCCGCGCGACGCCGGCATCGAACGCGGGGCCCTACCTGGACCCCGGCCTCTACGCGTCCGTGCTTGCGTTCTTCGCCACGGACAGCGAGGCGGCCGGGCTCGAGATCGCGCGCCGCCTGCGCGCGCGTTACGTGCTGACCGCCGACCACGAGGCGCTCGAAGCGCCCAGCCTGGGCTTCCGGCTCCAGCGCGAGGGGGGGTCGGCCACAGCCGAGCGCCCCCACCTGGCGAGCTTCCGGCTCATCGCCGAGGGACCCGAACACGGGCGCCCGCTCTTCTACCAGTTTCGCGGGCCCGCGCCGCGGAATGCCCCCGCGTATCGCCTCTTCGAGGTCGTCGAGGGCGCGCTGCTGCGGGTCCGGGCCACTCCTGGCTCCACGGTCGAGGTGGAGCTGTCGCTCGCATCCGACTTCGGCCGGCCTTTCGCGTGGCGCGCTCGCGCGCAAGCGCGCGCGGGCGGCTGGGCGCGTCTGCGCGTCCCGCACCCGACCCACGCGTCGGCCCCCGTGCACGCGCTCGGACCCTACCGCGTCGTCGCGGACGGGCGCACGGTCCACGTCTCGGTATCGGAGGAGCAGGTCCGAAGGGGCGCGATCGTCGCCGTCCCCGATTCCGTCACGGCCGACCCCGCCAGGGCCACCCACGAGACGGCCCCTACCCTCTGATACACTGCGAGGGGATGCAGCTGCAGGAGATCGACACACGGCTCACGGCCCCGGGGGCTCCCTTCGAGATCGTCGAGGAGACGGTTCTCGGCGAGCGGATGCCGGTCTTCCGCAACCGCCGGCGCTCGTTGCGCGAGCTCCTCGCCGGATCTACCGCGCTCGGCGACCGCGAGTACGTGGTCCACGCGGATCGGCGCATCTCCTACGCGGAGCATCTGCGCCTGGTCGCATCGACCGCGCGCGCACTGCGCGATCTCTACGGCGTCCGGCCTGGAGACCGCGTCGCGATCCTCGCCGCGAACTGCCCGGAATGGATCGTGGCATTCTGGGCCGCCACGAGCCTCGGCGCTTCGGTCGCGGCACTCAACGGCTGGTGGACGCCGGACGAGATCCTCTACGGCGTCGAGAACAGCGACCCGAAGCTGTTGATCGGAGACCGCAAGCGTCTGGAGCGCGTGGCGAGTTGCGACATCGGGGTCCCGCTGCTCGAGATCGAGTCGGAGTTCGGCAAGCTCCTGTCCCACGCCCCGGAGGCCGGGCTGCCGGAGGATCCGATCGCCGAGGACGATCCGGCCGTGATCCTCTACACGAGCGGCACGACGGGTCGGCCCAAGGGCGCCGTGAACACCCACCGCGGCCTCTGCGGCTTCGTGCAGACGACGATGCTGGGCGGCGCGCGGCTGATGCTGGCCGCCGCCTCGCGCGGCGCACAGCCGGAGGCCAATCCGCCGGCGACCGCCTCGCTCGTGACGGCCCCGCTCTTCCACATGTCGGGCCTGCACGCCGGCGCGATCCTGATGCTGGCCGTCGGAGCCAAGACGGTCTGGCGCTCCGGGCGTTTCGACGCGGAGGACGTGCTGCGCCTGATCGAGAAGGAGCGCGTCACGAGCTGGGCCGGGCTCGGCAGCATGGCGCC
>CAYPSI010000003.1:0-11383 GCA_964413375.1 uncultured Spirochaetales bacterium
GCGAGCCCGGCGCGACCCTGTGTGGTTCCCGCCGTCACCAGGTGCGGGTAGAGCCCGGCCGTGGCGGCGCCGCGCACGATCTCGGGCAGGTCCTCGCGCAGCGTGGGCTCGCCGCCCGTGAGGCCCACGTGGATGGCACCCAGCCGGGCCGCCTCGCCGAAGACGCGCCCCCAGGCCGCCGCGGAGAGCCCCTCGCGCACCGCCTCGTAGCCCACGGGATTCGAGCAGTAGGCGCAACGCAGCGGACAGCGGTAGGTGAGCTCGGCCACCAGGTTGTAGGGGCGCGGCGCGCTCACGTGGGCCCGACCCTGTCGACGACCCCGAGGCGGGTCATCTCGGCGAGGAAGGCGTGGACCTGCGCCCAGACGTCCGGCTCGTTCGCATGGCGCGCCGCGAGCTCGGACGCGATCGCCTCGGCGATCCGCTCTCCGTCGCAGAGCGCCAGCACCTCGCGCCCGGTTTCGTTGATGCGCACGGCGCGCTCCGGAAGCACGGCGAGAGCCGCCTCGCCGGCCGGGTCGCGGCGCAGCTTCGCGGCGGAGGAGACGCGGGGCCTCGCGTGTGCCGCCTCGATCGCGTCGAGCAGACGCCACAGGATCCCGCACTTGCGCTCGAGCGCGGCGACGCAGCGCTCCTGATCCGCCTGGGTCTGGGCGTTCGCGAGCACGAAGCTCATGCCCTCCGCCGCGTCCGCCGGCGCCTGGCGCGTGCGGCCGAGGAAGTACTGGAGCCCCTCGGGCTCCACCCAGCCGTAGTGCCGTTCGAAGGCCTCGATGCGCACCTTCATGATCTCGCCCGCCGCGAGCTCTGTGAGCGACGACGCCACCGACTCGAGCAGGTCGTGGGACTCGACGAAGCGCACGTAGGCGTCGCAGGCGTCGCGGACGCCGGGCAGCACATGGCGCAGGGCGACTACCTCCTCGCGATCGAGCCCGACGGCCTGCGCGAGCCGGAGCCACAGCTCGAGCCCGCCGGTGCCTTCCGCGACACCGTCGTGATCGTGGATGCGCCGGACCCAGCCGCGACGGAAGGCCGGATCGCTCGACTTCGCGAGGATCAGCCCGTCCTTGATCGGGATGCGCGTCTGGTAGTAGTAGCGGTTGCGCACCCAGGTGCGGATCTCGTCGGGCGTGAGCCGCCCCTCGTGCATCCGCAGATTGAAGGGGTGGCGGTGGTGGTAGCGTTCGTCGAGCACGCCGCGCAGCCGTGCCTCGAGCTCCGCGGGGGTCCACGTCACAGCTCGAGCTCCTGGCCGTCGGCGGCGATTCCGATCCCGGCGGCGCGCACCCGGGCTGCCTCCTCGCTCTTCTCGTCGAGGATCGGGTTCGTGCCGTTCATGTGGCAGTAGAAGGTCCGCCCGCGCAGCCCGGCGAGCAGCGGAAGGCTTCCCCCGGGTCCGGTGATCGGGACGTGGCCCATCGCGAAGGCGTCGGGTGCGCCCGGCCGCAGCTTTGCCAGCTCGTTCGCGGTGTAGAAGGTGCCGTCGACGATGCGGCAGTCGGCCGCGGCGAGCTCGGCCTGCGTTCCCTCGTCGAGCTCGCGCACGCCGGGCGCGTAGACGAGACGGCGTCCGGTTTGCGTATCCGTGATACGAACAGCGACGCTCGTCTCGGCGTGCAGCCGCGCGAGTTCGCGCAGCCAGCCCGGAAGCTTCCCGGGCACCGGGAAGAGCCGCGCCTCGAGGCGTCCCGCGGCGTCGAGGGCCACCGGGCGATCGAGCGGCGTCGTTCCCCACACGGGCTCGAGCAGCCGGAACGCGGCGTTGTGCGAGAGGACCGCGTCGCGCACCCAGGGCGTGGAGAGGATCCGGTACGAGAGCGCCTCGCGCAGCACCAGGAGCCCGAGCACGTGGTCGAGCTCCGCATTCGCGAGCACGACCGTGTCGAGCGGGACGTCGCGCGTTCCCGGTCGCGGGTGAAGGCCAGCGAAGCCGGCGAACTGGTCGCGCAGGTCCGGGCTCGCTCCGAGCAGCGACCAGCGCTCCCCGTCGGCGGAGACCGCGAGCGAGGCCTGGCTTCGCGGCAGCAGCGCCGGATCGCCCGCGCGGACCCGCACCGAGTTCGCGCTGCCGCAGTTCCACTGCGGCAGCCCGCCCCCGGCCGCCGACCCGAGCACGCGGATCCTCACGCCCTACAGGCTAGCAATGCGTCATCGGAAGGTCCGGTGCGCTCAGGGCCGATCGAGGCCCATCGTGGCGGCTGACGCTCGGCGCGGCTGGAAGGGCCCCCAGCGTCCGGCGTCGAAGGCCGGCTGCGGGTCGTCGCCGAGGATCGTCACGCGGCTGATCACGCGCTCGCCCTCGTAGTCGTTCACCGCGCAGTGCTGCGTGCAGCGGTTGTCCCAGATCCCGATCGTTCCCGGTCGCCACGCGTAGCGGCAGGTGAAGTCCGGCCGCTCGCAGTGCGGGTAGAGCAGCGCGAGCAGCCCCTCGCTCTCGTCGCGGGAGAGCTCGACGATGCGGCGCGTGAACTGGCGGTTCACGAAGAGCGAGGGCCGGCCCGTCTCGGGGTGCCGTCGCACGACCGGGTGGATCGCGTGCCGATCCGGGTGTCCGAAGGTCGCCGCGTCGTGACGGGCCGTGAGGCCCGCCACCAGATCCTTCAGCGGAGCCGAGAGCGCCTCCCAGGCCCGGTACTGATTCGACCACATCGTGTCCCCGCCCGACGCGGGCAGCTCGAGCACGTTCAGCACCGAGCAGATCGGCGGATGCGCCTCGAAGGTGACGTCCGTGTGCCAGACGTCGGCGATGAAGCCCCCGCCGGCGCGCAGTACGACGATCTCCGGATGCGCCGCATCGAGCTTCGGGATGAAGGGATGGATCTCCGGCTCGCCGAAGCGGACGGCGAAGCGACGGTGCTCGTCCGGCGTGAGATGCTGCTCGGGGAAGAAGAGCACCAGGTGCTCGCGCAGCAGATCGCGGACCTTCGCGAAGCCGGCCTCCTCCACCTTCCCGAGGGCGACTCCATGGATCTCCGCTCCGAGGGCTCCGGAGATCGGGCGGACCTGGATCGCGTCGTTCGGTGTCATGTCTTCCCCCTCGGACGCGAGCGAGCCGGACCCGGCAAGACCGCGTCGGCGAAGTATATCCCGGCAGGGCCCGGGTCCGAAGCGCTTCGGGAGCCCGGGGTCAGAGCCTGTGCGATGCTGCGCGGCCGGGCCAGGAGGGGTCGATGCAGCTCGGGATGACGCTTCCGGTGATGGAGCCAGGCCAGCGCCGCGGTACCTGGGAGCGTTGGGCGCGCGCGAGCAGATCACGAGCCATCTGTGCGGCTACCTGAACTGGCTCGACCCGCGCGACGTCGAGGCGATGCTCCCGCAGACCGGCTTCACGGGAAGCGCCCCCGAGCTACGCGTCTTCCTGCGCAGCGTTGCCGACCTCGGTGCCGACGAGACGCTGCTGATTCCGACCAGCGCCGACCTCGCCGAGGTCGCCCGCGCGGCCGACTGCGTCGGTTGAGGCGAAGGAGCGCACCGGAGCCCTCGATGATCTACGCAGCGCGGCGTGCGAGGACGAGCCCCTCGCGCTCCACGGCGTCCACGATGCGGCGTCGCTCGTCGCGCATCCGACTCCATTCGGATTCCGTGTAGGCGAGCACGTCGCACGCGATCCCGAGCCCTTCGAAGCAGCGGGACAGTGCGGCTGACCTCGCGAGAAACGACTCCGCCCCCTCCCGCAGCAGGATCCAGAGGTCGGCGTCGCTTCCGGGTGTGGCGTGGCCGCGCGCCAGAGAGCCGAAGAGCCGCACCTCGAGGACCTCGGGGCGCGCAAGCAGGAGGGCGGCCGCGTGCGCGGTGAGCGCAGCGAGGAGCCGATCGCGATCGATCCGGAACACCCGGACGTGTCTACCGCGATACGATTCTTCGACAGGCCCCAAGGATTGCCTCCGCGTCGGCCAGGGCGCGCTCCGCCTCGGCCCGCGTGTAGTAGTCCGCCGGTGCGCCGGTCGGGAGCCCGTTCGGGTAGCGCGTGGCGATGTAGAGCTTGTCGAGCGCGCGAGCGCGATCGAGTAGGGCCGCATCGACTTCGGGCGCGTTCGCACGCAGCGCGTCGAGGAGCTCCGTGACCGAGTGCCCCCAGGCCTCGCGGCCGAGCCGCTCGTGCGCCGCCTTGGCGGCCTTCTCGGCCGCCTGCTGCGCCGCGAAGCAGGCCCACTCGAAGTGCGCCCCCAGCATGGCATGGCGCGCCAGCGCGAGATCCGCTTCCGCCTGACGCAGCCAGTCGGCCTCTCGACTCGGCACGAGCGCAACCCTACCGGAGCGCGGACCCTGCGCCAACGCGCCCGGCCCTGCTGCTCCCGGTTGGGCCCCTCGACGGTGCAGATCCCTCCGCGCCCCCGCCCAGTCGTGCCCAACGCGGTCAGCATGCGCCCTCTCCCAGTCCGGGTCTCGCGGTAGATCGAGAAGTGGTCTGAAAAGGGTCGAGCTCCGGTCAAGCGGCGAGCCGTGCTGCGGCGCACGCTGGCGAGCAGGCTGGAGGTCACCCATGGCCGGCATCCGCTTCTGCAGGTTCCTCGTCGCTCCCCTGCTCCTCCTTCTGGCGTGTCTCGTCGCAAGCGTACTTCTGATCAGCCCGATCGGAATCGGCAGGGACAGCGTCAGCGCCGCGCTCCACTTCGATGGCTTGATCGACGACCTCCGGATCTACGACCGAGCCGTCAGCGCGGCCGAGATCCAGGGCGTCATCGACAATGATGCCGACGACGACGGCGTGATCGATGGTGTCGACGTCTGCTCCGGGAGCGACGACGCGCTCGGCTGTCCGAGCAGCGCTTGGGCGGTGGGGACACGGGGCGGAATCCTCAAGAGCACGGACGCGGGGCAGAGCTGGGGCGAGAAGCCGAGCGGAACCGGCGCAGACTTTACCTTTACCTCCGTCTACTTCGTCGACGACCAGTACGGCTGGGCGTTCGGCTACAGCAGCGGATGCGGCCGGTTCGTCTACCGAACGCAGGACGGCGGCGAGACCTGGTCGGAGCAGATTGATCGGCTCTACCCCGCGCCCCTCGCGCTCGCCGTCGATAGGGAAATTGAGCTGCGTTCCCGGGTCGGGTCCGATAACGCGCTTTCGGTCAAATCGACGCAGGACGAGGGGAAGAGGCCCCGCGCGGGGCTCGTCCCTAAGCGCAGCGCTTCATCCGTCCCGCGCCGCGCTTCGGCGCACCCGATCGTGGAGCTGCTTCAGTCGTAGAGGGCCTCTTCGACGAGAGCTTCCTTGCCCTTTTGAAACGGCCCGTCGCCGGTGACGATGACACCGTTTTCGTCGGCGTAACGCTTCCAGAGCGCGATCATTTCCTCGAGCTTCGCGGGATGCTGCTTCGCGACGTCGCGGGATTCCGCAGGGTCGTCCACGAGGTTGAATAGCTCCCACTCGCCGCTGCCACCTGCGGCGCGCAGGATGTTCAGGATCTTCCAGTCGCCCTGCCGGAGGGCGCGGTTTCCGAAGAGCTCCCAGCCGACCCAGTCGCTTTCGCTGCGGATCGACTTGGCGGAGCCGGCGAGCAGCGGGACGAGGGACTTGCCCTGCAACGGGGCGAGCTTACTGCCCGGCTCGCTCGACGGGTGCTTTGCGCCTGCCAGCTCGTAGAGCGTGGGAGCGATGTCCATGACGTGGAGCAAGGAGCCGTTGATCTCGCCGGCATGCCCGACGCCGGGGCCAGCGATGAGGAGCGGGGAACGGATGCCGCCTTCGGTGACGTAGGCCTTGAACATGCGGAACGGCGTAGAACCGACCTGGGCCCAGGCCGCTCCGTAGTCGACCGCAGAGCCCTTCTTGCCCCAGCTCTCGGGCCGCTGGTCGAAGGTCTCCAGGAACCACTTCCTGGCCTCGGGCGAGAACGCGGACTCGACCAACGCGGCGAGCTCGATCGGCTCTGCGCCGTTGTCCGAGAAGAAGATCACGAGCGTGTCGTCCAGCTTGCCCGCCTTCTCGAGATGCCCGAGGACGCGGCCGATGTGATGATCCATGTTGGCCAGCATCGCGGCGTAGATTTCCATCCTTCGCGCCGAGAGCTTCTGCTGCTCGCGCGAGAGCGAATCCCACGCCGGGATCGTCGGAAGGCGCGGGAACGGCTGCACGTCCTTCCCGACGATTCCCATTTCCTTCATGCGAGCGACGCGAGACGCGCGCAGCGCGTCGTAGCCGCCGTCATATTGCCCCCGGTATCTGTCGAGCCAGTCGTCGGGCGCCGCGAAGGGGCTGTGAACGGCCTGGAAGGAGAGATACGCGAAGAACGGCCTGCCATCCTCCGCGTTTTCGTCGACCGACTTCATGATGAAGTTCGCATACGCCTCCGAAGAGAAGTGATGCTCCGGCAGCTTCTCGAGCCTCTTGCCGTTCAGCGTGAAGGTGAGGCGCGGATGCGCGGGGTTCGGATACTTCATGTCGTCCCAGTTGCTGCCGCCGCCCTGCAGGAGCGTGAAGTCGCGCTCGAAGCCGTGGGCGGCGGGCCAGCTTCCCGGCTCCTCACCCATGTGCCACTTGCCGGCCATGTAGGTGTGATAGCCCGCGTCGCGCAGCACGCTGGCCAGAGATGCCACGCGCTCGTTCAGATGCCCCTCGTAGCCCGCCTTGCCCTTCTGCTTCGGACCGAGGAACTCCGCCATGTTGCCGAGGCCGGCGACGTGGTTGTCGGATCCGCTCAAGAGCATCGAGCGCGTAGGCGAACAGGTCGGGCCGACGTAGAAGCTACTCGCCCGCAAGCCGCGCTGCGCGAGCGCATCCAGATTCGGCGTCTTGATCTCGCCGCCGAAGGAGCCGATGTCCGAGTACCCCATGTCGTCGGCGACGATCAACAGGATGTTGGGTCTCCGGTCCGCTGCGCATGCCGGAGCGACGACGCCGATCGGCGTCATCAGCGCGCATGCGAATGCGGAAAGGAGAAGTCGTTTGCCCGCCCTTCGCACGACGCGACCCTGCCTTCTTTCGTCGTTTCTGGTCATTGCCCAGCTCAAAACTTCTTGCTCAGGCTGATGCCGAAGGACTCGCCCTGAAACCGGTCCTTGGCGGCGAACTCGTAGAAGCCGTGAAAAGTCAGTGCCGCGTGCCAAGGCAGGTAGGCCAGGCCGAGCTGACCACCCACGGCATGGACCTGGTCGCGGACGTTGGTCGCGATGCTGCCGGTGTCGTCGGTGATCTGCCAGGTGTCGTACCCTGCCGGGCCGATTTCGAGCAGCAGGGTCTGGTCCTGCTTCAACGGCAGGAACTGGCTGAGGCCCCAGTTGAACGTGAGATTGTCGCCTGGCGTGAGATCGAAGTCTTGCTTCTTGCCATTCGTTTCGTAGGTCAAGGCGGTGGCGACCGCCAGGCGCTTGTCGGCCCAGGGATACCACGCGATCGAGCCTTGAAGCTGGTTCGTCCAGAAGCCGAAGCCGAGGCTGTCGGACGCTTCGGTTTCTACCGGCCCGACGACCGGCAAGGTCACCGTCTCCGTGCCGTACTTGCCGACGGGCGCGTAGAACCCATAGGCGAACGCGAAGTCCCAGTGCGGGAGCGTCTTCCCCAGCCAGATCGGTTGGACGAACAGGTCGCCTACGCCGAAGCTTTCGGTTCCTACGTTGCCCCCACGTCCAGCCGCTCCGGACAATGCTGCATCGAGGTTTGCGTTGGCAAAGGTGGGGGTGATCAACGCGCCATATCTGATGCCGAGCAATCCCACGTCCACTACATAGATCAGCGTCGGAGCCAGCACATACATGTCCACGTTCACGTCCACGCCCACCGTCACGTCCACTCCAGGGCCTCTCTCGATAGTGACCGTGCTGATCTTGTCGCCGTTGCGGTCGTTGAGCCGGTCGGTTGTGTAGAAGTAGTTGTAGACCGCGCCGTAGAAGCCCGGCTCGGGCACGAAGTAGTCCCGAATGTTCATGAAGCCGCCATTGAAGTGGCCGATTTCGCCGGCCTGAGCGACTCCGGTTGCGAGCGCCAGCGCGCCAGCCAGCGCGGCGCTGACGAGCCTTCGCTCCTGTAGGGTCTTCATTCTCTCGTTCGTTCCTTGCACGGCCAGATCGCCCCGGCGGGCGTGACCCACCGACTCGGTCGTGCCGTCGATCGGCGCCGGTCGTGGCGCCAGCGGCCACCCGTCCAGCCTGGCCGCAGCGGAACGCTACTGAATCGCCCCGGGATTACCGGAGGCTCCAATCCTTGAGAGGATGGAGCGATGGCACGAACGACGAGGTTCTCTCCGGAAGTCCGAGAGCGGGCCGTGCGGCTGGTCTTCGAGCACCGGGGGCAGTACGCCTCGCAGTGGGAGGCGATCGGCTCGATCGCGGAGAAGATCGGCTGCTCGGCCTAGACGCTCCGGAAATGGGTGCGCCGGTCCGAGATCGATGCCGGCGGACGTAGCGGGCTGACGACGGACGAGCGGTCGAAGATGAAGGATCTCGAGCGCGAGAACCACGAGCTGCGGCGCACGAACGAGATCCTTCGCAAGGCGTCCGCCTATTTCGCACAGGCGGAGCTCGACCGCCGAGCGAAGTGATGGTGTCGTTCATCGACGACCACCGTGATGCGTACGGGGTCGAGCCGATCTGCAGGGTGTTGCCGATCGCCCCGTCGACGTACTACGCGCTCAAGGCTCGCGAGGCCGACCCCTCGCGCGTTCCGCAGCGGCTCGTACGCGACGCGACGCTTCGCGAGGAGATCGAAGGGGTCCCCCGCGCGGGGCCTCTTCCCCTCGTCCTGCGTCGTCGATTGGACCGAAAGCGCGTTATCGGACCCGACCCGGGAACGCAGCTCAATTTCCCTATCGACTCATCTCGGCTTCCGCGGGGCCGGCCTCCTCCAGCGCGATACCACGGATCTCGGCTCCGAGCGAGCCCGAGAGCCGTGCCACGTCGAGCTTCGGTGCGTCGGCTGCGATGGTCATGGCGTCCTCGTCGGGTTTCCGGCGAAAAGTCTACCCTATTTCGGCCGGCGGCCGGCGATCGGAACGTGATAGGCTGAGCCTCCCGCCGTCGTGGCCGGGCCGGGGCGCCTGCGCCGACGCGGCGGGAGGATGGCAGGAGGAGGGGAGGCGATGAGGACATCTTCGGGGTTCCTGGCGATTGTGCTCGCAGCGGGCAGCCTGTCGACGGCGCGAAGCGCCGAAGCCGATTGCGACCCGGTTCATGCGTCCCGCGACGCGCTGCGAGCCAGCTTCCAATGCAACATGGACCTTCGGCAGGCGCAGCGCCCGCCGGTGCTGCTGGTGCCGGGTACGACGCTCCTGCCGGAGGAGAACTACGCCTGGAACTACGTTCCCGCGCTCGACGCGCTGGGTTGGCCCGTCTGCACCGTGGAGATGCCGGAGCACGCGCTCGCGAACATCCAGCTCTCGGCGGAGCACATCGAGTACGCGATCCGGGAGGCCTACCGGCTCTCCGGGTACAAGGTCCAGATCATCGGCTTCAGCCAGGGCGGCATGGCGCCGCGCTGGTCGCTCCGCTTCTCGCCGGACACGCGGCAGAAGGTGGAGGATCTGATCTCGTTGTCCGGCTCTCATCACGGCGCGATCGTCGCCGACCTCTTCTGCGGCCCGTTTGCGACCCCGGACCCGAACGGGGTCCTGGGCTGCGAGGCGGCGCTCTGGCAGCAGGCCACGAGCTCGGCGTTCATCACCGCGCTGAACGCGGGCTACGAGACCGTGCCGGAGGTCGACTACACGGCCATCTACACCCTGTTCGACGACGTGCTCTTCGAGAACGGCGGTCCGACTCCGACGTCCGCGTTGCGGGACGTCGCCGCCAACGTCGTGAACATCACGCTCCAGGACGTGTGCCCGGCCGACACGGCGAATCACCGGGCGATCGGAACCTTCGATCCCGTCGGTTGGGCGATCGCGCTGGATGCATTGGAGCACGCCGGCCCCGCGAATCTCGCGCGCATCCTGGGCGGAGGCGCCCCCGGCTCGATCCCGATCTGCGCCGAGGCGGTGATGCCCGGGGTCGATCCCGGGAACCTCGCCGCAAACCTCGCCGCCTACGACCTGGCGTTGGGCACCGCGCTCGGCAACGGCACGCATCTCACGGAAGAGCCCGCGCTCGCCTGCTACACACGAGGGAGTCGCCCGAGAAGATAGCGGGCGCGGGGGCCGTGATGGAATGCACCAGTGGCGCCGCGATTCGGCGCATCGACGGCCGCGGTGCCGCCGGATTCAGCCCCGCGCGAGCCCGCGCAGGATGATTTCGGTGATCGCGTCCGCGGTCGCCTTGGGAGAACCCGCGAGCGCGGTCTCTGCGAGCTCGGGGCGCGAGAACTCGCGGCCGAGGCCGCCGAGCACGTGGGCGAGGGCGCCGCTGTCGAGCGGCGCGATGTCGCCCTCCGCGACGGCGCGTTCGAGCAGGCGCCTGGCCACGGCCACCACGTAGCTCTCGTGCGCGTCGAGGAGCGTCTTCGCGCCGGCGACGCCGGCGAGCTCCCGGGCGAAGGCGACCGTCGTCGGCTGGACGGCTTCGTTCGCGGTGCGGAGGTAGGCGCGGAGCGCCGCGAGCGGAGGCTGATCCGCATCCATGGCCGCGATCGCCCGCCGTCCGATCCCGTGCAGTCGCCGGTCGACCACCGTGAGGACGAGCTCGCCCTTGCTCGGCGCGATGCCGTAGAGGGTTCGCAGCGAGCAATTCGTGCGAGCCGCGATCTCCGCCATCGTGAGGCCGGCGAGCCCCCCGCGCACCACGAGCTGCTCGAGCTCGTCGAGCACCTCGCGCTGCCGCGGAGTGAGACGGCGCTCCGCCTCGAGAGAGAGGAGCGGCTTCGGCGCGCGCACGCCGGGAAGGCGCGCGCGCGCCGACTGCGCCGCCGACAGGCTCACGGCAGCAGCGCCGCCGGCAGCTCGACGACGCGCGCCCGCAGCCATTCGCCGAGGCCCTTCGCCTGCGGGTCCTGGCGCGTCGAGGCCGCCACTCCCTCTTCGAGAAGCCCGTGGATCACGAAGTTGAGCGAGCGCAGCGCCGGCAGGCGATGGCGTTCGATCTCGAAGCGGGCCACCTCGGGGAGGAGCGCGCGCAGCCGGTCCGTGTCGAGGCGGGCGTCGAGCCACGCCCACGCGGCGTCGCTGCGGGCGAAGATCCCGAGGTTCGCGTTGCCGCCCTTGTCGCCCGAGCGGGTGCCGAAGACGGCCCCGAGCGGCGCGCGCCGCGTCGGCCCGCCGGGAGGCGTGGCGACGGGCTCCGGGGCGGGCTCCACCGAGCAGGGCGCCGACGGAATCGCCGAGTCCACCCTGCGCGTCTCGCCGCCGGGTAGCACCACCTGCTGCGGAACGGCCGCGGCGGGGACGAGCGCCGGCTCGTACACGCCGTAGGGCCTGCCCTCGCCGGGTCCGCCGGAGACGGTGAAGAAGCCCGGAATCGAGGCGAGCGCCGTCTCGATCATCGCGTTCGAGAACGCGCGCCCCACTTTTTTTGCGTCCGG
>CAYPSI010000004.1:0-6750 GCA_964413375.1 uncultured Spirochaetales bacterium
CGCAATCACCTGCACCTGATCGTCGAGAGCGCCGGCAAGGAGGCGCTCGGGCGCGGGATGAAGGCGATCTCGGCCCGCGTGGCCCGCGCGGCGCAGCGTGCGTTCGGGCTCACGGGCCCGGTGCTCCACGGCCGCTACCACCTGCGGATCCTGCGCACGCCGCGAGAGGTGCGAAGGGCTTTGGCCTACGTGCTGCTGAATGCCCGCAAACACTGGCGCGAGCGCCACGGGGCCCCGCCGCCCGAGCGGCTCGACCAGGCCTCCTCGGGCCGCTGGTTCGACGGCTGGCGCCGCGTGCCGGGCTCGCGCGAGCCGCCGCCCGACGCGCTGGAGGAACCCGAGGTGGCAAAGTCTCGCACCTGGCTGCTCTCGGTCGGCTGGCGACGGCACGGGCTCGTCGACCCGGCCGAGGTTCCGGGGGGCTGAACACCGGGCGACGGCCCCGCCTCCGGGCAGCCGAACGATCCAGCTCCGTTGCCCCCCGCCAGTTCCCTCAACAACTTCATCGTCTGCGCCGGCGTCGCTGATCCGGCTCCGCGGCCCGCAGCGCTTCCCTCAGCAACCTCTTCAACAGCTTCGGAATAGCTCGCGGAGCCAGTCTGCAGAGTCCGCTAGCGCTTTCCGTGCGGCCATCCTTCTTCGGCTTCCTCCGGGGCCGTGTCGGTGTCGGCTCGTCCCCGCTGCTGCTTCCGGGATCGCCCGGGGGCCTCGGCGCGAGCTCAGAGTTCTCCGATGGGTCGGTGAAGTCCGAGCAGCCCGGGTCGTTCGGGAAGTCGACGGCTGCGTCGCCATCGTTGTCGACCCGGTCCATGCACGCGGGAGCGGGGGGCGGTGTGGCGACCCCGGCGTGGGTCCAGTCGGTGAAGCCCATGTTCTTTCCGGTGCGCGCCGGCGTCTGCGCCGGAAAGCTCGTCGCGTAGTAGTGATTGACGAGCCAGGGGATCCAGGTGTCGTCGCCTTCCGCCGGAAAGGAGGCCTGCTCGTGGAGCCATCGGACCGCGCGCAGCAGCGCGCGATCTTCCCACTCGAAGACGTCGTAGCCCGCGCGGTGCAGGATCGCGGCCTGTGCGATCGCGTCCTGGAGCGCGCCCCAGACCTAGTTCTCCGCGGGAGGTGGCCAGGTGAAGCTGCCGCCCCGGCGCTGGTCGTCGGGCAGCACGCCGTCGACGGAGCGGCCTGTGCCACGCCGAGGAGCAGCATCCGCATCGAGGAGAGCAGGATCTCGAGCACGGACGGGAAGGGGCGGCCGGGGGGCTTCGCCAGACGGGATCTCCTTCGCTGTGAGATGCAGCGGGAGATCGGCAGCGGAGCGGCAGCCCCGCGTGGCTCGCATCCCAAGCGCTAGCGCAGGCCCTCGGCGCGGAGGTGGTCGAGCTCGTTGAAGTTCTGGAGCGACCACACCTGGCCGTCGGGTCCGACGGAGCGCGCCTGCAGGACCGAGAAGGCCGCGAGCTCGCTCTCGAAGCGGATCCATTCCCACGGTACCGGGCGCACGTCGAGCAGGTGGGCGAGCGCCACCGCATTGGTTCCGCCGTGCGCGACGACGGCGATCTTCGGGCGGGGCTCTGGGATCTCCCAGATCGTGAACTCGTCGCGCTTCAGAGCGCGGATCCCGTGGCGAGCGAGCAGATCGGCGAGTGCGCCCGTCACGCGCGCGTGGAAGTCGCGGAAGCTTTCGGAGCCCGGCCAGCCTTCCCAGTGCTCCTCGAGCGGGCGCCTCGAGCCGGCGACGAAGTAGCCGTCCACTTCCTCCTGCGTGAGCCCGTCCACCGCGACGCCGATCTCCGCCAGCCCATCGATCGTCTCGACGCGGAGGCCTGTGGCGGAGCCCAGCGCGGCGGCCGTCTGCTGCGAGCGGAGGTAGGGGCTCGCGTAGATCGCGTCGATCCCTTCGCCGGAGAGGCGCAGGGCGGTGGCCCGCGCCTGTGCGACACCGAAGGGGGTCAGCTTCGGATCGAGGACGGAGCGCCCGCCGGGGGTCCAGTCGGGCTCGGCGTGTCGCACCAGGAAGATCAACGCGTGCGGCTGTGCGCGGTGGCGCGCCTCGCGCACGGCGGTAGCGCCGGGCCTGGGCACATCTTTCGCGGGAGGATTCATCGGCGCGTACTCTATCGGTCCCGCCGGGAAGCTCAAGCGAGGCCACGCGCGGTGAAGCACTTCGGTGTGGAGAGTGCGGGCTGACCGCACGGCGCTTTCGGTCAGCACTAGGCGTTGCCAAGCCTCTCCTTCCCCGGAACCCTCGCGGGCAATGCCCCGGAGAGCCTCGAGCTCGCGGGGTCGTCCGGGGGGGGGCGATGGGGATCCTGGCAGAGATCGAGAGTCCCGAGGAGCTGCGCGCGCTGCCGTGCGAGGCGCTGGCGGGAGTCGTGCGCGAGCTGCGCGAGCACCTCGTGCAGCTCGGCTCAGAAATCGGGGGCCACTTCGGCGCGAGCCTCGGGGTGGTCGAGCTCACGGTCGCCCTGCATCGCGTGTTCGACACGCCGAGAGATCGCCTCGTCTGGGACGTGGGTCACCAGGCCTACGGACACAAGGCGCTGACCGGGCGGCGCGAGGGGCTGCGGCGCGTGAAGCGCAGCGACGGGCCGAGCGGCTTCCTGCGCCGCGCCGAGAGCGGTTACGACGTCTTCGGCGCCGGTCACGCCGGGACCTCCGTCTCCGCGGCGCTCGGGATCGCCGAGGCGCTGCGCCGGCGCGGGCAGGACTCGCGCGTGGTCGCCGTGATCGGCGATGGCGGCGCAACCGCGGGGATGGCCTTCGAGGCGTTGAACCACGCTGGCGAGCTCGCCCACGCGGGGTCCGGAGCCTCGGGTCTGCGCATCGTGTTCAACGACAACGGGATGTCGATCGCGCCGACCGTGGGTGGACTGCATCGCACGGGTGGCGCCCGGGCCTGGCTCGAGACGCTCGGACTGCGGGTCCTCGGACCGGTCGACGGCCACGATCTCGCCGCGCTGCTGCCGGCTCTCGAGGCGCTGCGCGACGCACCCGGGCCGGCGGTGCTGCACGTGCGTACGCGCAAGGGTCGCGGCTTCGCACCCGCCGAGTCCGATCCCTACCGGTGGCATGCGACGACGCCCTTCGATCCCGTGTCGGGCGTCCGCAAGGCGTCCGCGGCCGGGCCGCCGAGCTGGACCGCGTGCTTCGCAGACGCCCTGGCCACGATCGCAGACCGCGACGACCGCGTCGTCGCGATCACCGCCGCGATGCCCGACGGCACCGGCATCGACCGCTTCGCGAAGCGCCATCCGGACCGCCATTACGACGTCGGGATCGCGGAGCAGCACGCGGTGACCTTCGCCGCCGGGCTCGCAGCCGAGGGACTCCGGCCCGTCTGCGCGATCTACTCGACCTTCCTCCAGCGGGCCTTCGATCAGATCGTGCACGACGTGGCGCTCCAGGAACTGCCCGTCGTCTTCGCGCTCGATCGGGCCGGCCTCGTGGGGGGAGACGGACCGACGCACCACGGGTTGCTCGATCTCGCGTATCTGCGAGCGATCCCGAATCTCGTCGTCTGCGCGCCGCGCGACGAGAACCAGCTCCAACATCTGCTCGCGACCGCCATCGAATCGGGTCGGCCCTTCGCGCTGCGCTTTCCGCGCGGGCCCGCGCGTGGCGTGGCACTCGATCCCGATCCCAAGCCGCTTGCGATCGGTCGCGGCGAATGCCTTCGCGAGGGCGACGACGTGGCGCTCGTGGCACTCGGCTCGACCGTCGAGGCGGCCGAAGCGGCGGCCGAGACCCTCGCCGGCCGCGGCATCCGGGCGGCCGTGGTCGATGCGCGCTTTGCGAAGCCGCTCGACGTGGAGCTGCTCTCGCAGGTCGGACGGCGCTGTGGTGCGATCGTGACGGTCGAGGACCACGGTCTCGCCGGCGGCTTCGGGAGCGCGGTGCTCGAGACTCTCGCGGCCGTGGCGCCCGGCGTGGAGGTGCGCCGTCTCGGCGTTCCCGACCGTTTCATCGAGCACGGCGACGTGAAGGAACAGTGGCGGGCGGCGGGCATCGATGCCGCGTCGATCGTGCTCGCCGCCGAGCGGGTGGCACGCTGATGCAGCAGTCGCCCGGACCCGAGACACTCGCCGCCTACGCGCACTGCGCAGACGTGGTCCGCGCGAGCGGCTCGAGCTTCTCCGCGGCCTTCTGGATGTTCCCGCGCGAGCAGCGCCGCGCGCTGCATGCCATCTACGCGTTCTGCCGGCTGGCCGACGACATCGCGGACGCACCCGAAATTGCCGGTGATCGCGGGCGCCTGCTCGCGCGCTGGCGAGGAGAGCTGCGCGACGCCTACCGCGGGAAGGCGACCCACCCCGTCGGCGTCGCGCTCGGCGACGCGGCGCGTCGTTTCGAGCTCTCCGAGCAGGTCTTTGCCGAGCTGCTGCGTGGGATCGAGAGCGACCTCACGGGTGCGAGCATCGAGACCTGGGACGATCTGCGCCGCTACTGCTATCGCGTGGCCTCGACGGTGGGATTGCTCGTCGTGCGCGTGAGGGGCTCGCGCCACCCGCAAGCGAGCGAGTACGCGGAGAGCCTCGGGATCGCAGTGCAGCTGACCAACGTGCTGCGCGACGTCGGAGAGGACGCCGCCGGGGGCCGCATCTACCTGCCGCGGGAGGACCTCGAGCGGCTCGGCGTGCCGGTGGAGGACCTGCTGGCGCGGCGCATGACGGACGAGATCCGCATGCTCTTCGCGCTCACCGCCGAGCGCGCGCGTCTGCACTACGAGCGCGCCGAGTCGCTCTTGCCCTGCGAGGAGCGCCCGATCCTGCGCCCCGCCGAGGCGATGGGGCGGATCTACCGGACCCTGCTCGACGAGCTCCACGCGCGCGGCTTCCCCTGTCTGGGGCCTGCGCTGCGCCTCTCGCGGCCCCGCCGGCTTGCGATCGCGGCAGGCGCCTGGCTGGGTCTTCCGTCGTGACGGGAATCTCGGAGCGCAAGCTCGAGCACCTGGCACTTTGCGCCGCCGGCGACGTCGAGGGCCGGAACTCGAACCTGCTCGAGGAAGTGCAGCTGCTGCACGAGTCCCTGCCCGAGCTCTCGCTCGACGAGGTCGATGCCTCGGTCGAGCTCTTCGGGCGCACGCTGCACTGCCCGGTCGTGATCACCGGCATGACGGGAGGGGCGCCTGAGGCCGGAGAGATCAATCGCGCGCTCGCGGGTGTGGCCCAGAAGCTCGGCTTCGCGTTCGGCGTGGGCTCGCAGCGCGCGATGCTTCGCGAGCCGGCCCTCGCCGCGTCCTACGAGGTACGCGACGTCGCACCGGATGCGCTGCTGCTCGCGAACCTCGGCGCCGTGCAGGCGCGCGATCTCGACACCGAGGGCGTCGCGCGGCTCGTCGCGCGCATCGGCGCCGATGCGCTCTGCATCCATCTCAACCCCGCCCAGGAGCTCGTGCAGGACGACGGAGATCGCGACTTTCGCGGCTGCCTGGACGCGATCGAGCGCCTCGCGCGCGAGCTGCGGACTCCGCTGGTCGTGAAGGAGACCGGCTGCGGCCTCTCGCCGCATGTGCTCGCCCGGCTCGAGGCGGCGGGGATCGGCTGGGTCGACGTCTCCGGCGCGGGCGGCACCACCTGGACGGGCGTCGAGGCCTTGCGCGGATCGAGGCGTCAGCGAGCGCTCGGCGCGGAGCTGCGCGAGTGGGGGATCCCGACGGCGGCCTCGGTCGTCTACGCGCGCCGCGCCGGTCTGCGGGTGATCGCGTCGGGCGGTGTGCGCGGAGCCGTCGATGTCGTTCGGGCCCTCGCGCTCGGAGCGCATGTGGCGGGAATGGCACTTCCGTTTCTGAGGGCTTTCTCCCACGGCGGAGCCGCGGCTGCCGCTGAGTTCGGTGCGGATCTCGCCGAGGGCATCCGATCCGCAATGCTCCTCGTGGGCGCCCGACGCGTCGCCGATCTTTCTCGCGTTCCGCGGGTACTCGGCCCGAGGCTGCGCTCGTGGCTCGAGCTCGGCGCAGACGCTCCGCGAGACTGACCGATGCAGCGATTCGGTCAGCGCGGCGACTTGCGGCCCTTCGGCCCCGGTGGAATCCTCGGGGCCCTCCTCAGCGGCCCCACCCCCGGTCCGTGGCACTCAGGCGCGTCCTCGACGCAGCGCCTCGAGTCGTCGGAGGGCAGCGGGAGCGAGCCGGAGCATGTCGCGGATGTTACGGAAGGGGTTTCGCGGGTAGAGGATCTCCCTCCGCCCCGGATCGAGCGACGGAGCCGGAACTACCGGCGGCGGCGTTGTCCGTTTTGCGAGGCAAGGGCCCGTCGTTGCGGCGTGGCCCGGCGAGTCTTACACGACCTGGGTGATGTGCGCAGCGGCCATCCCCTGGACCTTCACCTGACCTACTCCCAACATCAGTGTTCTTCCTGCCGGCGATGCTTCAGCGCCGACATGGACGACCTGGCCCTGCCCAAGTGCCATTACACCCACCGCGTGCAACAGAAGGCGGTGCGTCTGGTCGTCGAGGATGGCCTTCCCTATCGCTCCGCGAGTTGGCATTTATGGCGGGACCACCGGGTCTTTGTGCCCTTCGCCACCATCCAGAACTGGGTCGAGGCGGCGGGAAAAAAAAAGCCTGGCCAGCATCGACACCGAATACCTCGACCGCGTCCTGAAGACCTTCAGCGGCTATCTGGCTATCGACGAGCTGTATGACGGCCCGTTCTGTGTGATCAGCGTCGTGGACAACCGGATGTATCAGCGGTTGGCCTACCGGGTGTTGGAGAAGAGCCCGACGAAGGGGGACGTCCGTCGTTTCCTGCGTGAATT
>CAYPSI010000005.1:0-7844 GCA_964413375.1 uncultured Spirochaetales bacterium
GCAACGGGTCGCAGGTTCGATCCCTGCCCGGGGCGCCAGCGCAGGGGGGCCGGGGCGCGACCGCCGACACCGCCGGCGTCGAGAGCGCGGGCTCGCGCCGAGCATCGAGGGGGTGGCGAGCGAGGCGGCAGCGATCAGGGCTCGTATACGAGCACGAGCTCGGGAGCGGCGGGCGCCACGCCGTCGAAGGCCTCGGCGACGCGCCTGCCGCTTCCGGAGACGAGCAGCACGAGTGCGTTTCCGGCGGACCAGCCGGGCTGGTCGATGACCTCCTGGATCACCAGGGCGAGATCGGACGTGCGTTGGTCCGATCCGGCGGCTCCGACGCTGGTCCACGCCGCGGGCGACCACGCGGCGGAGGCGGCGGTCGTGGCGCGCGCGCTCGGCAGCCCCGACCCGGCGCCAAAGGCCGCGGCGTTCGTCGCGCGCTCGGCGCGCACGCCGAGACTCGTCGGATCGCTGCTCGTCTCGTCGACGGTGAACTGGACGTATGCGGACGTGATGTGCGCGCCAGGTGGAACGGGGATCCCGAGGAAACGCAGGCCAACGAGCTGCGCGCGCGAGCCGTCCTGGATCAGCTCGAGGTCGCTGCTCGTCAGGTCGAGCGCGGAGGTCGCCAGGTTCTGCTCCACGTCGTCGCCGCTGCTCGCGATCCGCACGCGGAGCTCGACCGGAGCCGCGGCGCCGGTGGAGACGACCAGCGCCGCCGAGAGATCCGACTCGTTGCCGGCGGCGTCGAGCGCGGCGACCCGGAAGCTGTATGCGGTGGCGGGAGCGAGCCCCGTCTCGACGTGACTCGTGTCCGATACGAGGGCGCTGCCGAAGGGCCCGTAGACGCGGTAGCCGGTGACGGCGACGTTGTCCGACGAGGCGTCCCACGCGAGCTCGATCGTCGTCCCGGTCTGCGCGGGCGAGCGTAGGTTCTGCGGCACGCTCGGATCCTGGAGGTCTGGGGCCAGCGTGGAGACGTTGAGCACGGGCGAAGAGGCCGACAGATGTCCGGCAGCGTCGAGCGCCGCCACCTGGAAGGTGTACGCGGTGGAGGGCGAGAGGCCCGTCGCGACCCAGCTGGTTCCCGCCACGTCGGTCGCGCCACCCGGGCCGTAGACGCGGTAGGCGGTCACGCCTCGATCGTCCGTAGCCGCGTCCCACGCGAGGTCGATCGTCACCGAGGTCCGCGCGGGAGAGCGCAGGTTCTGGGGCGTGCTAGGGGGCGTGAGGTCCGGCTGGTCGAGGTAGACGAGCTCGAGCAGCGGCTGCGCGTTCGCCTTCCCCTCGAAGGACTCCGCGGTCCGCGTGCCCGATCCGGTGATGACGAAGGCCAGCGCCTGGTTGGCAGCCCATCCCGAGCGCGAGACGATCTCCTGCACGACCGCGGCGAGATCCGGCGTGCGCTGTCCGGCGCCCGCCGCGCCCACGACCGTCCAGTCGGGCGGGCTCCATGCGACGCTGGCGGCGGTCGTCGATCGGCTGCTCACACCGGCCGTTCCCGCAAAGAGCAGGCTGTCATCGGAGGCCAGGCCGCGGATCGAGAGCGACGCAGGGCCCGTCTTCACCTCGTCCGCGGTGAACTGCAAGCTTGCCGAGAGGATCGTGGCCCCCTGCGGGATGTCGACGCCGGCGAAGCGGAGGCCCACGGCCTGCGGCTGGCCGAGATCGAAGCCGAGCTCGAGATCGCCCCCCGTGAGGCTCAACGCGCCGGTGGCGAGCCGCTCCTCGGCGTCGCCGCTCGAGGCCGCGATGCGCAGGCTCAGCGCGACGGGATCGGCCGCTGCAGTGGTGACGAGCAGCGCGGGCGTCGGGGCTGACTCGTTTCCCGCCGCGTCGAACGCCGACACCTGGAAGCTGTACTGCGTCAGCGGCGAGAGGTTCTCCACGACGTGGCTCGTACCCGCCACGTCGGTCGCTCCGCCCGGTCCATAGACGCGGTAGCCCGTCACGCCGCGATCGTCGCTGGCGGCATTCCAGGCGAGCGCGATCGTGCGGCTGGTTTGCGCGGTGGAGCGCAGGTTCTGGGGCTGCGTCGGATCCTGCGTGTCCGGCGGCAGCGTCGCGACGGTGAGCACTGGGGTCCGGGCGGACTCGTTCCCGGACGCATCGAGCGCCGAGACCTGGAAGCCATACGAGGTGCCGATCACGAGTCCCGTCACGACGGTGCTCGTGCCCGACACGGGGGTCGTGCCCAGGGGTCCGTAGACGCGGTAGCCGGTGACGCCCGTGTCGTCCGTCGCGGCGTCCCAGGCGAGGTCGATCGTCGTCTCGCTGCGCGCGGGCGAGCGGAGGTTCGCGGGCACCGTCGGCGCCTGCGTGTCCGGCTCGCCCTGGTAGATCACCGAAAGTCGCGGCGCCAGGGAAGCGCCGCCCTCGTAGGCCTCGGCGGTGCGCCGCCCGGTTCCAGTGACGAGGATCGCCAACGCGTTGCCGGGCACCCAGTCGGGGCGCGCGACGATCTCCTGCACGATCGCCGCGAGGTCCGGCGTGCGCTGCGCCGCGCCAGCAGCGCCCTTCGACACCCAGTCGGACGCGCTCCAGGGAACCGAGGCACCGGTCGTCGGGCGGCCGCTCACGTCCTCGGAGGCGGCGCTGAAGGGCGCAGCGGCGTTGGCACCTTCGCCTCGAAATATCAGCGAGGCGGCCCCGCTGGAGATCTCGTCCGCGGTGAACTGCAGCGTCGCCGAGAGGACCGTCGCACCCTGCGGAACGTCGACGCCGGCGAAGCGCAGTCCGACCATCTGCGCGATCGTGCCGTCCAGACCGAGCTCGAGATCGCCGCTCGTGAGGCTCACCGAGCCCGAGCCGAGGTTCTCCTCGGCGTCGTCGTTTCCGCTGACGAGGCCCCCCGTCGCCGGCACGCGCACCGCGCTGCCCTGGGGAATGAAGGTCGCGATCACGGACTTGTTCCGACTCATCACGATCGTCGCCGGGTCGGCGAGGCCTCCGAAATCGCCCCGCCAGTACAGGAACTCCCAGCCCGCCTGGGGAGACGGCGTCATCACGACGTTCGTGCCCTCGGAGTAGCGCCCGCCGGCCGGCTGGAGGCTGACGCTCCCGGATCCCAGCGTCGTGACGATCAGGAAGAACTCCATCGTGAAGGAGGCGGCGCTCGTGCCCGTTCCAGTGCCATTGCTGACCTGGATCGGGCCGGACTTCGCGTTCCCGGGCACGTTGAAGCGGAGCAGCGTGTCGGACACCAGCGTGAAGCTCGTCGCCACGCCGCCGACCGTCACCGCCGTCGCGCCGGTGAAGGACTGACCGTTCACCGTGAGGAGGGTTCCTGCCGTCGCCTTCGTGGGCGTGAAGGAGCTGATGCTGGGCGGCGGAGGAACATCGTTGTCCACGATGATCCCGGTCCCGGTGCCGACGCCGATCGTCGCACCGCTCGCGCTCGAGAGATTCACGCTGAAGGTCTCGACCGCCTCCACGACGGTGTCGCCGACCACCGGGACGGTGAGGGTCCGCGTGGTCGTCGCGCCCGAGAAGGAGAGCGTTCCGGAGCGCGTCTGATAGTCGGAGCCGGCCTTCGCGCTGCCGTCGGCGGTCGCATAGCCGACGCTCACGCTCCCGCCCGTCGCTGCGAGGAGCTCCACGCTGAATACCGCCGAGCTCGTGCCCGAGTTGCCCTCCACCACCGACGCGCCACCGATCCGCAGCGTCGGACCGACGGACTGGACCACGACCGCGACGTCGTCGCTCGTAGCGAGCCCTCCGTCGTTCGCGGTCAGGCGCAGCAGGTAGTTGCCCGCCACCGGGACGGTCGCGTTCGTCGCCGCCGCGCCGGGGCTCGAGAAGCTGGCCTGCGCCCCGCCCGGCCCGCTGAAGGTGCTCCACGCGAGCGACAGGGAGCCCGTGATGGGCACCCCGTCGTCGCTCACGAAGGCGTCGAGCGAGATCGGGTTGCCGAAGCTCAGGGGCTGGTCCGGGCCGGCCTCGACGCAGGGCCGCTTGTTCAAGTCAGGGGTTCCGGCCGGCCAGGGGTCGCGCTTGTAGCTGAAGGGGCTCGCGGCGAGCGAGACCGTCACCTCGAGTGGCGGATCGTTCTGCTCGATCGAGATGCGGGAGATGTTGGGGGCGCCCCAGTTCGTGTTGTAGGCCCAGCTGTGCGTGTTGCCGTGGAGGAAGAGGATCGGCTTTCCGAAGGCGCTGGCAGACGCATCGAACTGGTCGAAGAAGAGGTCCCGGCTGCTACTGCGCTCGGCGTGCGCGATGATGACGGCGGCGCGCACCTGCGGGGCCTTGCTCGTGAACTGGGCCTCGACCCAGTCCGCATCGTCCTGCAGCCGACGGTCGCGCTCGGCCGGGTCGTAGCTGCTGCCACCGACGAGATTCAGGCCGACGAAGAGCACGCCGTCACGCACGAGGGCGAAGTTCTCGTGGCGGACGGCCTGCGCCTCGACCGCCGGAGCCCCGCAGAAGTTCTGCTCGAAGTCGGTGAAATAGGCCGCCCAGAGCGCCCAGGCCGCTGGCGGATCCTCGCAATCGTTCCATTCGTTGTCGCCGGGAACGATGAAGCTCGGAACCGCGAGATTCAACATGATGTCGAAGGTCTGCTCGTAGTAGGAGGCCGGGCAGGCGATCGTCTGCGACTTGATGTCGCCCACGTGGAAGAAGAGCTTCGACGGGCTCTTGCGGTTGTGATCGTCGACGAAGTCCTGGAAGAGGGCCTCCTTTCCGGAGTAGGGGATGTCGCCGGTGACGGAGAAGGTGAGGGCCTGCCCCTGGGCCGAGGCCGAGGAGGCGTACACCCACGCACACGCAATCCCGAGCGAGATCGCGAGCAGCCTGCGAAGGCGCGCGAAGGGTGTGACATGGAATCTGGGACAGCGGCAGCTCAGCATGATCCGAACAGCTTTGGGCTCTTCTACATGAAAGCAAGAATCGCCGCGAGGCTCAAGTCACTTATCGCAAGAGTACCCGCAACGCATACGCACCTGACACGCAACTGCGTGTGTGAAGGATCTGCGTGCAATCCGCAAAGGCCGGAATCAGGGGCAGGGAACGCTGCCTGCGCATGCGAGGCCCGAGGGCCCGGGCGTAGCGCCGAAGGTGGAGCGGACGAGGGCGAACTCCGCGCTGCCGATCACGCCGTCGCCGTTGGCATCGAGCTGGGGATCCCAGTTGCCGCTCTGCTGCGTCGATCCGAAGGCCTTCCGGAAGGTCGTGAAGTCGGACGAGCTCACGACGCCGTCGTCGTTGTAGTCGGCATCGCAGGCGTTGCCGTAACCATCCTGGTCGGAGTCGATCTGGGTCTGATTGGCGACGAAGAGGCAGCTGTCCTCGGCATCCGTCACGCCATCCGAGTCGGCATCGGGCTCCTCGCGCAGGTCGCCGAAGGAGCTGCAGAAGGAGTCGGCCATGTCGATGGCGCCGTCGTTGTCGTTATCGATCCCGTCGTCGCAGTCTGGAAGCTCCGAGAGGTCGCCGCTCCAGGTGCAGCCCGTGTCCGTCGGAAAATCGGCCGCCTGGTCCGCGTCGTTGTCGACGCCGTCGGCGCAGGGACGCGCAACCGCCAGGATCTGGTTGCGGTAGTGCGAGAGATCCGCGGCGTAGACGATGTTGCCGTAGACAGAGGTGCTGAGCGGCTGATTCTCGAAGGTGCCGAGGCCGAAGCTCACGCCGCCGAGCTTCCAGGCGGACCCGTCGCGCACGAAGAAGGCACCGCCCGAGTCGCCGACCGTCACCGTGGCTTCATCGCCCGGCTCCCCCTCGCTGAAATCCACGACGAGCGCGCGGGTCGTGTAGCCGGCGAGGGGTAGATCGGTCGTGTTCACCGGCGGCCCCGGCTCCAGGCGGGCGCCGATCTCGTTGCTCCCCCAGCGCTTCACCGCCCCCCCGGCCCAGAGCCAGCCCCCGAGTCCCATCCACTCGGTGGCAGCGCCGCGCCACTGCCCCGAGCCGATGAGCATCACGTCTGCACCGACGGGGACCGTGCTCATCGGGATCTCGAGAGCCGGGAGCGCGCGCGGGAAGGGATCGATCCGGAAGACGCCGAGGTCGGCATCGACCGTCGGCGTGTGATGGATCGGGACATAGGAGCCGGAGATCGCGGGGTAGACCGTGTCGTCGAGGGTCACCGTGCCGATCCCGACGTGTGCGGCGGTCACCACCCAGCCATGACCCAGGTACACCGCGTTCAGGCCACCGCGAGATCCGGCGTTCTTCCAGCCCGGATCGTCGAAAGGTGCCGTCGTATTGCCGGTTCCGTCGCCGGAGTCGATCAGCACTGCGCTCGCCGGGAGGGCGGCGCAGACAGCCAGGGCGAGCGTGGCGGCGACACGGCGCATGATCGACTCCCAGCTCATCGGTCGGCCGCCCATCTCAGCTGTCCCCGAGGGTACCAGATCGATTCCCAACGGGCTGCGCGCTCAGGTCCTCGGCCCGGTGAGTCGTGCCATGTCCTCGGCGAGCGTCGCCCGGAGCGACGCCACCATCTGCCCGCGCAGCGCCAGCTTGGTCCGACCGAAGGCCGGCTGCGAGAGCGCGGCCAGGCGCCGCGCCTCGGCGAGCGCTGCGGGGGCAAGCTCCTGCGGGGCGCAGACGGAGTCGAGAAAGCCCGCGTCGACGGCTGTGTCGGGGCTGTAGAGCTCCGCCTGGGTGGTCGCGCGCAGCAGGTGGCGCTTCGAGAGCCGTTCGCGGGCCAGCTCGACCGCGAAGATCGGGAGCGCCATGCCGATCGCGACCTCGTTCAGGCCTATCTTGAAGTCTCCGCGTGCGCCGATCCGCGCGTCGGAAGAGAGCAGCAGCAGCGCGCCCGCCGCGAGTGCATGACCGGTGCAGCCAACTACGATCGGCAGCGGGTACACCGCCATGCGCAGGCAGAGCTCCGCGCCGGCGCTCACGAGCCGGCTCATCGCTTCGGGTCCCGAGCGCATCACCGCGAGGTCGAAGCCCGCGCACAGCTTCCCGGTGCGGCCGAGGAGGCACACGGCGCCGGCCTCCTTCTCCGCGCGGTCGAGCGCGGCCTGGAGGGCGTCGATCGCGGCATGGGAGAGCGCATTCGCCTTCCCGTCGTCTAGCCGCAAGTGCGCGACGCGTTCGTCCTGCGCGTAGTCGAGCATCGCATCCGCCATCTCGTTCACTTCCCTCCCTTCAGATCGGGGCCCGACTCGAGCTTGCGCCAGCGTTTGAGCTCCATGCAGACGTTCACTTCGAGGAGCGTGCGCATGGCGCTGGCCCGCGGGCGCATCTGGCGACTCTCGACCCACACGAAGATGGACTGGCCTTTGTCGACCCAGCACTCGAGCAGATCCCGGCGCACCTCCTCGTCGTCGCAGGGGCGGTCGAGATGGCGCCATTTGTTGCAGGTCCGGAGCAGCTCGTTGCGCAGCAGCTCGGGCGTCTTCTCGATGCTCTCGAGCGCCGACGCATAGAACTCGGGCCCGCGCTCGCCGGGAGCGGGCGCAGGGGCCTCCGAGCCGCAGCCCAGCAGGAGGGCGGTCGCGACGAGAGCTGCGCCGACGAGGGCCTGGGAGGGGGCGCGGGGCATGGCGGCGGGGGGAGCCTACCACGGGGGGGCCTTCCTCGCGCCTGCGGCCTTGTTCCGGGCGCGGGTGGGGGAGTACCCTCTCCCTCATGACGTCCGACGACGATCTGAGCGACGAGGCCTACTTCGATCGGCCACGGCGCAACCGCCGGATCGGTTTCGACGCGGAGCTGATCCGGGCGCCGATCACCGCGCTGCCCGTTCGCGAGCCGCTCGTTCTCTCCGCGCAGGCGACGGTGACGGAGGCCGTGCGGGCGATGCAGCGCGAGCACCGGGGCTGCGTTCTCGTGACGGACGACGGGACGACCCAGAGCAAGCTCCTCGGGATCTTCACGGAGCGCGACGTGCTCTTCCGGATCGTGGA
>CAYPSI010000006.1:0-22410 GCA_964413375.1 uncultured Spirochaetales bacterium
CCGCCCTGGCGGATCGCCTGCTCGTAGCTCTCGATCGCCTGGTCGTATTCCTTCAGGTACAAGTAGACCGAAGCAATCCAACGAAGCTCCGACGCTGTGCTGGCGCCTCGCTCTTCTGCGTGCGCGATCTGACGACGCGCGATGTCGCGGATCAGCTGCTTGAAGTCGTCGCGAGCGTGAAGTGGCGCCAGCAGCGGGTCCGCTCCGAAGGGCCGCATGAAGTGGTAGCCGCGATCGACGGAGGCGTAGAGCGCGGCAATCGCGTCGTCGAGGTTCCCTGTGTGCGTCGCCCGAACGGCGTCGACGTAGTGGGCGGTGCCACCATCGGGATAGTGTGCGGCCGAGTCGGAGAGCAGCAGGAGCTCGCCGCGCCACAGCGCGGCGCGCTGCTGCGAGAGGAGGGCGAAGGCCGTGAGCAGCGACACCGCGAGGACGGATGCGAAGCGCTGCGCGCTCTCCGGGGCGGTCGAGAAGCGTCCCTGTACGAGGAGCGCAGCTCCTCCCAGGACGCCCGGCAGCATGAAGTAGAGGTAGCGATCGCCGAGCGGGAAATAGAACGGGATCACCTGTGAGATCGGCGCGAAGGCTGCGAGGGCGCCGATCCAGAACGCCCCCTCCGGAGAGCGCTTGCGGATCGTCGATGCGGCGCGGGCCAGCAATGCGCAGCCGATGAGGAATCCCAGCAGCCAGCCCGGAGAGAGCCACTCGACGGGCCCGGGCTCGTGGAACGCGGAGGTCCCAAGACCGGTGGCCCCGAGGCTGACGTAGCGCCAGCCGGCCCAGGCGATGAAGCGCGCATGGGCCGCGAGGTCGGCGTGCGGAGGCGCCCAGGCGCGGCCGACCTCGTCGGTGGCGGCGAGCTGTGGAGCGCCGACGAGTGCCAGCACGAGCAGCCAGGCGGCCAGCCAGCCCCAACGCCACGGCGCCTCCCGATCGCTGCTCCGCGCCCAGACGAGGCCGGCAGCCAGCGGCAGCGCGAAGGCCGCCATGGCCTTGGTGAGGAGCGCCGCGGCGAAGAGAGCCGTCGCCACCAGGGGCCGCCGCTCGAGAGTCAGCAGGGCTCCCAGCGCGAGCGCCATCGCGAGCACCGATTTGAGCTGCGAGATCCAGGCCACGGCCTCGACGTTGGCGGGATGCAGCAGGAAGGCGCCGGCCGCGAACAGCGCCAGCCGGCGCGCGACCCCGTAGCGCAGCAGCAGCGACAGCAGCAGCGTCGCGCAGAGCGCGTGGAGCGCGACGTTCACGACGTGGTAGCCCCGCACCTCCGCTCCGAACACGCGCCACTCCGCGGCGTGGGCCAGCAAGAGCAGCGGTGCATAGTTGCCGACCTCGAGCGTGGGGGCGCCGAAGGGATCGAGCACCCCGGGCAGGCCCTGTCGGTCGAGCTCGCGCACCGTAAGATTGTTCGCGATGTAGAGCAGATCGTCCGAGACGAAGGGGCCGTCGAGGGCGGCGCGGAAGACGAGGAGGGCGATTGCCAGGGAAGCCAGGAAGAAGAGCAGGCACAGACGCAGGTCTGCCGCTCGCACCACCTCCGTCTCGATCTTCTCGACCGCCACCCTGCGTCGAGGCTATCACGATCCGATAATGTTGGGGCGCGACCGATGACGAACCCCGAACGCCTCGTCCCGATCGACGTGCTCAAGGGCGTCGGCATCGTCAGCGTGGTGTGAATCCATGCCACCAGCGATCCCGCGATCGGCGAGCCGGGTCTCCACGAGCGCACCCTGCTCCAGCTCACCCGTTTCGCGGTGCCGGGCTTCCTCGCGGCCTCGGGTTACCTCTACGCGACGCGCGAGGTCGTCCCCCTGGCCGTCACGCTAGGGCGCTTGCGGCGCGTGCTGCTCCCCTACCTGCTGGCCAGCGCGCTGGCCCAGCTCTACTGGTGGGCGTCGGGGACGCCGCGCGCGCCCTTGCGTATCCTCCTCGAGCTCCTCGACGCGTCGAGCTTCGGCCCCTACTACTACGTTTTCGTCATCACGACGATGATCCTGCTGACGCCGCTCCTGGCGAGGATCCCGCCACGCGGCATGTGCGCGCTCTGGGTGCTGCTCTTCGCGACCTACGGTCTCCGCATCGCGATCGCCAGCACCGGGCTCGAGCGCGACCCGGCCGATCTCTACTGGTTCATTCGCGACCCGACCCACGGAGGCACCTACTTCGTCGCCGGCTGGCTATGCGCCCTCTACCGTGGCCGGCTCGCCGCTGCCTGCCTGCGACACCGCTGCGCTCTTCCCGCGACGGGCCTCGGGCTGGCGCTGCTGCTGTCCGTCCTCGCCGTCTGGCCGGATGCGCGGCTGCTCCAGGGGCTTGCGGGCTGGGGCGCAGGCCTCGTGGGATCGGGTCTGCTGGTGGCGGCGTCGCGTCGCGTGCTCGGCGCTCGGGCGCGCGTCTGGCTCGGCGCCTGAGCCTGCTCCTGGGCCACTGCTTCAGGCGCTTCCGATGCCCTCGGGATTCCGGCTCGGGGGGTTCGGGGCCGAGCCGACGGCGCCGGCCGGCGCCGAGCGCCGCGCGGACTCGAGCCGCTCGACTGCGTCGGCCACGCGCTGGAGGTTCTGGTTCAGCGCTTCGATGTCGGAGCGGCGCGGGAGGTCGAGGACCTTGAAGACCCGCTCGATCGCCGTCTGGATCACGCGATCGAAGTCGGGTGTCGCGAAGGCGATCCAGTCGGAGAGGCGGTGGCCGTCCTCGTCGCGGGTATGAATGAAGCGACGCACGTTGCGCTGCAGCTCCTCGATCCCCTCGCTCGCATCGCCGACGCCGCGCCGGAGGGCGCCGTAGAGGACGTCGCCGCCGCGCTGGATCAGATCCGAGAGCAGGGTCTTCGGGACGGAGCGGCTCTCGCGTTCGCTGCCGACGAGGATCTGCGAGAGCGCGATGGAGGTGATGTCCTCGCCCGTTTCGTTGTCGACGACGCGAATGTCCTCGCCGGCCTCGATCAGCTCGCCGATGCCTTTGAGGGTGATGTAACGGCTCGTGTCGGTGTTGTAGAGCTTGCGGTTCGCGTAGCGCTTGATCAGGATCGTCATCGGGGTCGGCGCCTCGCGAACTCGCAACCGCACTCGGACGCTAGCTCAGCGGGATGCACCGGTCAGCCCTCGACCCGGACTCGCTGCACGCGCGGTCTGGCGCGGCGCGCCGCCGCAGGCCGTGGATCTGGATCGCTCGGCCGGCGCGGCGTGGTCGGCTCCGGGCGCCGGACTCCGAACTCCCAAAGCAGTTCCCGCAGGCCGAGGAAGGCGCGCAGCACCGCGCGCGCATCGGTGTCGTCGCGTGCCCGCAGCTCCCAGCGCGCGATCTCGGCGTCGAGCGCCTCGGCGATGGCGGCCAGGACCGACCGCGAGCCATCGCGGCCGGCGTGGTCGAGATCCGCCGCCAGCGCTTCGAGGGTACGGGCGAGTGGACCGAGCAGGCGGCGGGTTTCCGCCGGCTCGCCGCTCGTGGCGAGCGAGGCCGCGTCGAGCAGCGCGCGAAGCGCGGCGAGCGTCTCGGCGAGCGCCGCGCGCGCGTGGCGGGCCGCGCTCGCGAGCGCCTCCTCGGCGCTGCGCGGGCCCGCTTCACCCGCTCGGGTCGCCCCTGCGCTGCTCGCGTCCGGGTCTGCTCGGTCGCTCATGCCCCGCCTGTTTCTCGGAAGATCGCGTCTGCGATGCACGCGAGCCCCGGCAGGTCGTGCACGTCGCCGGGGAGCTCCGGGATCTCGCGAAAGAAGCGGCCCTGGCCCCGCATCGCCTCCCGCAGCGCAGCGGTGGCTCGCGCGTCGCGCTCGACGAGGGCAGCGTATCCCCGCGCGGCCTCGAGCGCCGCTCGAGCCGCCGCTTCGGCCTCGAGCTCCGGGCCGCAGGCCGCGGCGAGGGCCCTCGCGAGGCGCGGCAGATCCGCCTCGGCGCCGTCGAGACGCGGAGGCCCCGCACCCGGCCAGAGGTGCATGCGGTTCACCAGCGTTCCGGCGAGCTGCACCCCGAAGCCTTCGAGTCGCCGCCGGAAGTCGACCGTCTGGCGCACGGACTCCCTCCCCGGCCCCGCGACGAGCACGAAGCAGGCATCGGGCCCGAGCAGCAGGCCCCGCACCTGCTCGGCCCGCTCCCGGAAGCCGGCCGACATGCCCTCGAACGCGAGCAGGAACTCGGAGAGGTCCTCGAGGAAGCCGATGCCCGAGACGCGCTCCATCAGCTGGAGCGCGCGCCTTGCGCCCGACTGGAAGAGCCGGAATCCCATGCGCCCCGCGGCGAAGGCCGGGTGGATCAGCATCTGCACGATCCGGCTGTCGAGGAACTCGAGCAGGCGCTGGGGGGCTTCGAGGAAGTCGAGCGCATGCTGCGCCGGCGGTGTGTCGACGACGATCAGGTCGTGCTCGCCGCACTCCCAGATCTCGAAGACCTTCTCCATCGCGGAGTACTCGACGCTTCCAGCGAGTGCGGCCGAGGCGTGCTGGTAGATCGGGTTGGCGAGGATCCGCTCGCGGGACTCGTCGCTCTCGGCGAGCCTTTCCACCAGATCGTCGAAGGTCCGCTTCATGTCGAGCATCATCGCGGAGAGCGTGCCAGGGGGGTCGACACCGAGCTGCGACAGGGTCTCCGCAGGGATGTCCTGCGGGCGATTGCCCAGCGCGTCGACACCGAGCGCGTCGGCGAGGCGCCGCGCCGGATCGATCGTGAGCACGAGGGCGCGGCGCCCGCGTCGCGCGGCCTCGATGCCGAGCGCCGCTGCGACGGTCGTCTTCCCGACGCCGCCGCAGCCGACGCACACGGCAATGCGCGCCTGCAGCAGCGCGGCCTCGGCGAAGCCCGCGCCGTTCACGACACCTCCCGCGGCGATGCGAGCAGGGCCTCGGACAGCGCTTCGAGCGATCCGATGCCTTCGAAGCCCCTCGTCAGATAGGGGAGCTCGACGACCGGGAGTCCCACCGTTGCGCCGATCTCCCGCACGTAGGCGCGATTGAGCTCGTGGCGCGAGCGGAGGAAGGAGGCGCAAGCAGCCAGCGTGCGCGGCTCGGGCATGGCGCCGAGGTCCTGGTCCGGTGGCAGCGCCGCGAGCTGTCGGTCGAGGTCGCCGTGGCCGGGCGGGAAGGGAGGCGGCGCGACCGCGTTCACGACGACCCGGTCGATGGCGATGCCGACGTCCGCGCGCACGGCCGCCACGAGCTCCGCGGTCTCGCGCGCCGGGAGCTCCTCGGCGAGCGCCACCGGGAGCAGCAGCGTGCGCTCCGGGTCCTCCAGCATCTCTTCGACGAGCTTCGAGTGACGACGCAGCGGTCCGGCCCGGACGGCAGACACCACGACGCGGGGCGCGCTCAGGAAGGCCACACCGTGGCCAGTCGCCGGAGCGTCCACGACGATCAGGTCGTAACGCGCTTCGCCCCCCGTCTGCATCTGCTCGAGGTGCCAGACCTTGCCCAGCGTGATGAGCTCTCGCCAGCCCGGGGCCGCGTTCATCAGCTGCCGGAACGCGCGGGTCTCCAACACCCGGCGAACCATGCCGGGGACGCCGATCTGGAGACCCAGATACTCCGTCAGGGCCTCGAAGGGATCGACCTGCATCGAAGTGAGCTGCGGGCGGAGGGATCGACCCAGATAGCCGGAAGCGGGGCTCCCGGGAGCGATCAGGCCCGGGATCTGTTCGTCCGAAGACATCTCTGCGACGAGCACGCGTAGTCCGGCACGTGCGCCAGCCACCGCCAGCGCGGCGGCAACCGTCGTCTTTCCGGTGCCGCCCTTCCCCGTGACGATCACGAGCCGGCGCTCGAGGAGTGGCCGAAGCGAGCTCTCGACTCTAAAGGGGGGCAGCGGCGACTCCGAAACGCTCGCTGGCGGACGAGACCGCGAAAACCCTAGCACAGCGCCCCGCGCGGTCCTGGCCGGCCGCTCCGGGGTGGGGACGAGGTGCTGGACCTTGATCATCACCTGCGCCGAGTGCGCGACGCAGTTCCAGCTCGATGAGGCTCGCGTTCCCGAAACCGGGATTCGCGTCCGCTGCTCGGTCTGCAAGCACGCCTTCTTCGTCGGGCATCCGGACGCTCTGGACGACGAGATCTGCGATCCGGTGGCCCGTGTCGTGCACGATATCCTCGTTGCGGAGCCGGGTGCGGTCCCGGAGGCGACGGCGGATCTCGAGGCGCCGGATGCGCTGACCGGCTCCGGCGCCGATCCCGAAGAGGCGGGCGAGGAGAGCTGGGAGTTCGGCGACGGCGGTCGACTCTCCGACTCCGGCGACGGCGACGCGCGCGACCGTTTCGACGAGAGCTTCGAGGCGGCACGCGACGCCGTCGACGATCTGCTCGGGAGCCCCTGGCAGCCCCCGGAGCCGAGTCGAGCTTCCATCCGGGTCGGTGTAGAAGAAGCGCCGCCAGAGGAGTTTGCGCCCCCGGTCGCGATCGAGCCGTCCGCGCAGGGCGACGAGTTCCCGGATGAGCTACGCGCGGACGATCCCTGGGAGAGCCGAGCGTGGCCCGATCGCGAAATCGCTCCCCTGGAGGAGCGGTTCGAGGGGGCCGCCCTGCCGAGTCCACAGCCGCTCGCGTCCGACGCATCGTTCTTGCTGGGCCCGGAGCTCCGCGGGGACGATCCGGTGCCCGAGCTCGACGAGGAGCTCCCGGATCAGGCTGAACACCCGCTCGCCGAAGCGGGCGATTCGAGCGAGAACGAGGCGCTCAGCGACGCGCTCGAGGGCTTCGAGACCGCCGAGGAGTCCGACCTCGATCCCTTCGAGGCCGAGCTCTCCGACGTGGACCTGGCGTCCGAGCTCGGGACCTCCGAGCTCGGGACATCCGAGGACTGGGGGCTCGACGCACCGAGCGATCGCGAGGAGCTCGAGCAGGACGCGCTCCCGGCGCTCGCGCGCTCGGAGGCGGCGGTCACGGCGGCGCTTCCGATCGATTTCGGCGCACCGTTCGAGCTCGAGCCCCGCCGGGGCAGAGTCGTCGCCTGGCTCGCGCAGGCGGGGAACACTCTAGGGGGGGGCACCGTCGCAATCCTCGCGGCCGTGGCGCTCTGGGGCAGCATCGCCCCGCGTTCGGCCCCGCTCGGAGCGTCGGGCTCGCAGGCGCTGGCAGGGCTCGAGGCCGTCGGCGTCGCGGGGCGTTGGGTCGAGAATGCGACGCTGGGGTCGCTCTACGTCGTGAGCGGAGAGCTGCACAATCCGGGCGGCGCGGCGAAGCTCGCCGGAGCGAGACTCGTCGTGCGCCTGCTCGATGCGCAGGGGGTGCCCGTCGAGGATCGCAGCGCAAGCCTCGGACCTCCCCTCGGCGCGCAGCTGCTGCGGGAGGGTCGACCCGCGGATCTTCGCGGGATGAGCGAGGCGGGTGCGCTCGCGCTGGCTCGCTCGGTCGTCGCTCCGGGCGCGCGAATCCCCTTCGAGGCCGTGATCCTGGATCTGCCGGACGCCGCCATGCGCTTCGATCTCGCGACGGCAAGTCACTGATCTGCGCTTGCAGGCCCGACGGGCGGCTTGCGGTTCCTTCGAGCCGCTCTCGTCGGCGGCTCGCCTAGGCCTCCGGCTTGCCCTCGCCGACCTCTTCCTTCTTCGGGGTCACATCGATCTCGTCCTGACCGGAGATCGCGCCCTTGAAGTTCTTGATGGCCTTGCCCATTCCCGAGCCGATCTCCGGCAGGCGCCTGGCGCCGAACAGGAGAACGGCGATCCCGAGAATGATCAAGAGCTCGCTCGTTCCGATTCCGAACATGGCTCTTCCTCTCCCAGAGGGTGACCCTCGCAGCGCGGGGGGTCAAGGCGCTGCCCGCCCGCTCCTGGTTGCCACCAGGTTGCGTCAGTGCGCCGCGGGCGGCTCTCCTCCGAGCTCCGCGATCCGCCCGAGGATTGCGTCCCGTCGCTCGATCATCCGCTCCTGCGTATCGGCCTCGAGGTTCAGGCGCACGAGGGGCTCGGTGTTCGACGGACGCAGGTTGAACCACCAGTCGGCGTAGCGGACGAGGAGTCCGTCGAGATGGGAGATCTCGGGCGCCGCGGCGTGCTCCCGCTCGAATGCGGCGAGGAGTCCGGGGACGTCCGCCACCCGTCGGTTGATCTCCCCGGTGGCGGCGTAGCGCCGGAGTGGGGCCACGAGTTCCGAGAGCGGCCGTCCCTGCGCGCCGAGCACGTCGAGGAGTGCCACGAAAGCCGCGATCCCGTCGTCCGCGACGAGTGTCGGCGAGAAGCGGAAGTACATGTGCCCCGAGAGCTCGCCCGCGAAGATCGCTCCCGTCTCGCGCATCCGGGCCTTGACGAAGGAGTGGCCGACACGGCACATCTCGGCCCGGCCGCCGGCGGCCACGACTTCCTCCGCCACGACCCGGCTCGAGCGGAGGTCGTAGAGCACGAGCCCGCCGGGGCACTCCTCGAGCTTGCGCCGGGCGAGTAGCGCCGTCACGAGATCCGACGCCACGGGCTCGCCACGCTCATCGACGAAGATCGCCCGGTCGGCGTCCCCGTCGAAGGCGACGCCCAAATCGGCCCCTGTGCGGCGCACCGCCTCGCAGACGTCGCGCAGGTTCTCGAGCTCGAGCGGGTTCGCCTCGTGGTTCGGGAAGGTCCCGTCCGGCTCGAAGTACAGGCGCAGGACCTCGAGCCGGAGCTTTTCCAGCAGCGGCTCGAGCCCGATCGATGCCATGCCGTTGCCGCAATCGATCGCGACGCGAAGCTCCGGGACACGCCTCGCGAGGCGCAGCACGTGTTCCACGTAGGCCTCGCGGAGATCCGCGCGCCGGACGTCGCAGCGCTGCGCCGACTGCACCGCAGCGTGCGCGACCTCGCCCGCGAGGCGCTCGATCTCGCGCAGGCCGGTCGCCTCCCCGATCGGGATCGCATGCTCACGGCAGATCTTGAAGCCGTTGTAGCGACCTGGATTGTGCGAGGCCGTGATCATGATGCCGCCGCCGGCGCCGAGATGCTCGACCGCGTGGTAGACCATCGGGGTGCACACGAGCCCGAGGTCGACGACCGCGCTCCCCTCGTCGCCGAGCCCGCGCACCAACGCGTCGAAGAGCTGCGGCGAGCTGCTGCGAGCGTCCCTACCTACCGCGATCGTGGGGCTCCCGAGAAAGCGCGCGGTCGCCCGTCCGATGCGGTAGGCCACCGCAGCGTCGAGCTCGTCCGGAAAGACGCCCCGGATGTCGTAGGCCTTGAAGATCCCGGCCACGACGGCGCCTAGGAGGGGCCGGCGGTCGGCGCGCTCCCGGTGTTGCCAGACTCGGCCGGCCCCGCGAGCTCCTGGTCGATCACCTTGTAGAAGGCCTCGGCCGGCTGTGCGCCGGAGAGCAGGATTCCGTTCACGACGAAGGCAGGCGTGCCCGAGATGCCGACCGCGCGCGCCGCCTGGAGATCCGCCTCGACCTTGTCCTTGAAGCGTCGCTCGTCGACGCAGGCCTGGAAGCGCGTGGCGTCGAGTCCCGAGTCGGTCGCGTAGCGGAGGAGGTCCTCCTTCCCGAGTGCGCGATTGTTCTGGAAGAGCTTGTCGTGATAGGACCAGAACTGCCCCTGTTCGTCGGCGCATGCGGCGGCCTCGGCGGCGCCGCGCGCGCTCGGGTGGATGCGGTCGAGGGGCAGATGGCGGTAGACGAGGCGGACGTCCTGCGGGTACTTCGCGAGCACCTCGTCCATCGTCGCGAGCACCCGTTGGCAGTAGGGGCACTGGAAGTCGCTGAACTCGACGATCGTGACGCGCGCGCCCGCAGGGCCCTTCGACGGCCCTTCCGCCACGACGTCGTAGCGCGGCGCCGTGAGCAGCACCTCGATCTTCGCGCGCTCGCGCAGCCGGTTCGGCACCTCGGCCGCCCGACGGCTGCTGAGATAGCGCTCGATCTGCTCCCGGATCTCGTCGAGCGTCCGGTCGCCCTGCTTGGCGAAGTTCTGCTCGTAGAAGCTGACGATCTCTGCCTCGGTCACGGGGCCCATGGTCTCGAGCTCGAGCTCGACCACGGCCTCGGCTGGAACCCCGCGTCGCTTGCCCTCGGCCTCGAGGAGCCGCTCGCGGATCAGCTCGTCGAGTGCGTCCGAGCGCAGGCCGTAGAGCTTGGAGGGATCGCCGGCCCGGCTTCGGAAGAGCTCTTCTTTGATCCGATCGTCGAGCTCGGCGACGGTGATCGCGTCTCCGTCGATCTCCGCGGCAATTTCGACAGAGGCCTCGGCCGGGGTCGGGGCCGAGGTCGAGCCCGGTTGCCCGCTACAGCCGACGACAGCGAGTGCGAGGCAGGCGGCCCCGGGGAGAAGGAGAGCGACACGCTTCATGGCTTCACCTCGTTTCGGAGCCGATGGCCTCCGGCAGGCCCGCAGTATAGGGCGACTCCGGAGCTCTAGGGATCCACGGGTCCGGGGCGCCTGCTGACGAAGGGAGCTACCCGCCCGGGAGAAGATTCCTGCTCAGGAAGTGCCACATCGACCGGAGCGCCTGCCCCGGGAGGTCGCTGTGTCCGGAGTCGAACCAGAGCACCTCGCAGGGCTCGCCCGCAGCCGCGTGGAGGCGCTCGGCGCGCTCGCGTGACACGACGGCGTCGTGGGTCGCATTGACGAAGAGGACCGGGCGAGGGGCGATCCGGCCCACGTGATGGTACGGATCGAAATCGCAGACGCCGCGGTCGGCGCCTGCAAGCGCGAGAAGCGCGGCGCAAGGTCGCGGGTCGAGCGCACAGAAGGTCGCGCCGACGATCGCTCCGAGACTGAGCCCCGCGTACGCGATCCGCCCGGGATCGATCGGGTCGAGCGTTCCGAGGGCATCCAGGCAGCGGCGCAAGTCGAGCAGCGCTTGACGCATGAACTCGCCCGCGATGCCCGCGGCCAGCGGGCCTCCGCCGGGATCGAGGCCCAGCCCCGCCCGGAGCAGGCCGCCGAGCTTGGCGCTCGCGCGCTCGCCGTGGAGCGGGAAATCGATGCTCGCGACCGCGACACCGCCGCGCGCCCACGGAGCCGCGATCGCGTCCATGCCGGGCGCGTCCTTCGCTCCGCTCGCCCCGTGTTGGAACAGCACGACCGGGAAGGGACCCTTTGCGTCTGGCGGTAGCAGCACGCGCCCGGGAACGCGATCCCCGCGGCTCGAGAACTCGAACGCGAGTGTCCGCAGGTCGGCGTGGGCCGGAAGCGATCGGCCGGCGCGCGACCACAGACCGAGGGGTTCCCCCGGGTCGTGTGAGAGGAGCGGCATCTCCACGCGCGCAGTCTAACTCGCGGCGCGCTCCGCGCGGGCTAGCGCGAAAGGAGGAGGCGGCGGGCGCGGTAGAGGTTTGACTTGACGGAGTCCTCGCTCTTCGAGAGCTGCACCGCGATCTCGTGGATGGGTAGATGCTCGAGGTGATGGAGCGTGAAGAGCCTGCGCTGCTCCTCGCTGAGTTCGCCCTCGGCGGCCGCCTCGATGCGCGCGATCCGTTCGCCGCATTCGTAGTGCTCGAGGGGAGATGGCTCGCGGCCGAGCGTCGGCAGCAAGCCGTCGATCGCGGCTGCCTCCCCGGCCTCATCGAGCGGGATCGTCGGATGCTGCTTCTTCTTGAAGCGACCCGCGATGGTGCGGCGGGCGATGCCGAGCACCCACGCGGCGAAGGCTCCCTCACCGCGAAACGAGGCGAGGCCCAGGAACACGCCGAGGAATACCTCCTGGACCGTCTCCTCCACGTCCGCCCGGTTGCCGATCCGCCGCGCGACGAACGCGTAGACGCGGGTGAAGTAACGCTCGTAGAGCAGGTCGAAAGCGGCTCGCTCGCCCCCACACGCCCGCTCGACGAGCGTTTCGTCCTCGACCCTCTCGACCGTCTCGATCGCCCGGTAGCGACCCGCCTCTGCTGCCAGCATGTTCCCCTTCCCGTACTCCCCGAATCGGCCCCGGGCCCCTGCGCAACGCAGGTGAACCCAGTTCAGGAAGTGGCCAGGAAGCGGTAATGGGTGTCAAAAATTGTCACTGCAGCGACGATTCTCGTCACCCGGAGGCACCCCGGGGGGAGGCGAGTCGCTCGAACTCGCGTCGCTCTTCTGGCGTGAGGCCGAGATCGAGGTCGTTTAGCCCCGTTCGGAAGGGTTGCACCGGCTGTTGGGGCGGGACTTCGGCGGTGTCGACGGCCCCGCCCGCGTTGGGGATGGGTTCGACCAGCACCGACACACCAGCCGCGTCACGCACGCAGCGGTAGCTCGCGAGCGAGAGTACCTCGGGGCCCAGCGCGCCCGCTGCAGCGAGCGCCTCGCTCCGGAAATCCGGGCAGAGCAGCAGCGCGCGCACTCCCGCTTCGGGGCGCAGCCCGATGCGAGGGGCGATCTGGAGCCAGTCGCGAAGGCGCGGACCCAACCATGCCCGCTGCGCCAGCGCCCGTGTGACGAGCTCGAGATCGTCGCCCTGCTCGCCGACCAGCACGGCGCAGACGCGCCCTCCGGGCTCGAGCGCTACCCAGTCGATCGTCGCCTCGGCCCCGAGCACGTCCTCGGCGATCACGCGCTGGGCGGGCCACAGCCCGGCAGCGCTCGCGCGGAGCAGCCGTAGGAGCTCCCGACGGGGCGGCGCAGCGCAGAGTGTGAGCTCAGGCATGGGACCCTTTCCCGGTGTCCTCGAGCAGAAGGCGGGCCACGTCGCGGAGCGCGCGGGCCGCCCGCGATTGCGGGTGTTCGATCCCGATCGGCCGGCGCGCCACGATGCCGCGATACACGTGCAGATCGTCGACGAGCAGGCCGTAGCTCACGAAGCTTCGACCGAGGTGTCGCAACGCGACGTCGGAGAGACGCTGGAAGGCCTGCTCGGCATCGGCCACGCGACGCGCGCCGTGGATCGTGATTCCCACGCGCGCCTCGGGATGGCGAGCGAGCACCGCCTTGGCGAGCGCGTAGGTCTCGAGCATCTCGCGCGGCTCGCCGGCGGTGAAGAGGAGTACCCAGCGCAGCAGCGCGCGGGCGTCGCTTCCGCCGGCTAGCCAGGCCGGCGGAACCCGAACCAGAACCAGCCCGCCGGCCTCGCACTCGGCCGCCCGGGAAACGGCGAGGTCGAGAGCGGCGCGTGCGAGCTCGGGAAGGTCGCTCGCCTCCGTCATCACGACCTCGGTCCCCAGCGGGCCCGGCCCGCTCTCCGGCCACAGCGGCGCGGCCTCGGGGTCGGCGGGCGCGAGGAGCGACGCACATGCGCCGAGCCGCGAGACCTCGACTGCGAGGTTCCAGGCGAAAGCGGCCCTGACGACGTCGCGTTCGCCCACCGGGAGCGCGACGATCGGGAGCGCCGCGGGTCGATCGGGGGCCGGTCTCGTGGGACCGTCGGCTGCGCGCGCGCGGCGCGCAGGCGGCGCCCCGCCGGCCCGCGGAAGGAAATAGTCTGCGACGTCGCCGAGGTTGCGGGGCACGAGGCGGTCCAGATTCCGCTAACGCACGACGAGAACGGAGCTGCGCCCGCCCCCCGGCGCCGAGACGGCATCGGGATTGTCCGGATCCTCCCGCCACTCTCCGTCGACGACGTAGCGGTACTCGTAACGGCCGGGCGGCAGCAGCAGGATCTTCGTCCACACACGCGCTCCGGATTGCTGCTCGACCAGCGAGCGGACTCCCTTGTCGGGAACCCATCCGTTGAAATCCCCGGCGATCCGGACGTCGGAAGCGCCCTCGTCTCGATAGCGCACCACGACCTCCCGCGCGTCCTCGGGCTCGTCGCTTCGCGCCGGAGCCGTGCGCGGTGCCGGCGCCGCAGCCTCGACTTCGACGGCGAGGGCGCCGTAGTCCGCCGAGCCGTGCGCGTTGGGCGCGTAGACGCAGATCGGAAGGCCGGAGGCGGCGGCCTCCCGGAGCTTCACGTTCATGCGGATCACCGTGTCGAAGCAGAGGTCGCCGAAGAGCTCGCGAATCCGGCCGAGCGTGCGCCGGGCGTAGCGCGTCCGCCCGTCGTATACGGTCGGCAGCACGCGAAGGGAGACCTCGTGCCCGATCCGCTCCGAGAGCAGCGCGATCGTGTCGACGAGCTTCTGCACCCCGTGGATCGCGAAGGGGCTCGTCTCGAGCGGGACGATCACCTCGCTCGCCGCACGCAGCGCGTTGAAGGTCAGCAGCCCCACGTTCGGCGGGCAGTCGATCAGCGCGAAGTCGTAGTCCTCCGCCACCTGGTCGAGGGCGAGCGCGAGCCTCTCGGTTCGCGTCTCCACCGGCTCGCTGGCGAGCTTCTGCTCGAGGGCGGAGAGCACGATTCCGGAGGGTGCGACCTCGATGCCGGCAGCGGCCGGAAGGATCACCTGGCGCATCGCCGACGCGCCATCGGGCTCGGCCAGCACCTCGTAGAGATTCTCTTCCGGCTCCTCCGGGTCGATGCCGAGCGCGAGAGTGGCGTGGGCCTGCGGGTCCATGTCGACCACCAGCACCCGGAAGCCGTCGGCGGCGAGGCAGCCCGCGAGATTCACCACCGTAGTGGTCTTCCCGCAGCCTCCCTTCTGGTTGACGATCGCCAGGACGCGCATGTTGACACCCCCACCGGGCGTCCCCCGGTGACGCTCCACGGATCCACCCCCCGCAGATCCGCACGGCGGCGAGGCGACCCGGTGGTGGAGGCCGGGCGCCTTGCCTCAAGCCTGGTGAACGCGCGACCGCGCGGGGCGAACCACGCGCGGCTTCTGGGAACTTCGCACCGCTGCGGTCGAGCGCTTCCACGCCTCGACTTCCCTCTGGAAGCGCGCCACCTCGAACACCCATTCCTGGCCAGAGATCGCGTCGAAGGCGGCTCCATCGCGGAACGCCAGCACCACGTCTCCCGTCGCCACCAGCACCATCTCGGAGAGCGGCCGTTTCACGTTCGGAAGCAGTTTTCGCAGCGCGAGGATGGAACTGCGGATCCGTTGCACCGACACACCGGCGTCGATCAGCCGCTTTGCCGCCTTGAGGGCGACGAGATCCTCGAAGCTGTATCTGCCGTGCCCTCCCGGCGTCTGATGGCTCGGAACGACCAAGCCGGTCTGGGCCCAGTACTGGAGCTGGCGTCGCGAGATTCCCAGGATCTCGACGACGTCTCCCGTCCGAAACGCTTCCGTTCCCACGGCCATGGACCGAGGCCACCCCCCCATCGACCCGTGCCGACCCGGCCGGAGCGTAGGCCCCTGATCGCGGGAAAGTCAACCCATACTGCATGGACTTTGTGCGGATCGACGCGTGGCGGAGGGTTTTGCGAGGGGACATGCCCTCGATCCGACCGGATTCGCCGCCGAGGTCTGGGTAGTGGTAGGCTCGACGATCGTGGCAGAACGGCAGCCCGCTGATGCACCCCGGCCGGAGCCGGCCAGCTCGCGGCTCGAGGTCGAGGAGGATGGCCGCCGGCGTCCCTTCATGCGGGGCATCATGGTGCACTCGCTGATGGAGCGCGGGGTGCCCTTTGAGGAGGCCTATCGCGCCGCGAACGCGGTCCGCCAGCGCATGCGCGGGCGCAGCGTCGTCGCGAAGGAAGAGCTCGCGAAGGCCCTCGGCGAGATCCTGAGCGGATCGGGCTTCGAGGAACGGCGCGGGCGCCTCCCGGATGACATCACCATCACCGGACACGGCAAGGGGCTCCCCTTCTCGAAGGGGATCCTGTCCCAGTCGCTGCTGGCCGCCGCGCTCGACCCGAACGACGCTTTCGACGTCGCCCGCGAGATCGAGCGCGAGCTCGTGGGCCGCGGGATCCACGAGATCGAGCGAGGGGAGCTCCGTCGCCTCACCTACAAGATCCTGGCGCGCCAGGCCGGCGAGCAGGCGGCCGAGCGCTACCTCGTCTGGCGGCGCTACCAGGAGCCGGACAAGCCCGTCGTGATCCTGCTCGGAGGCACGTCGGGCGTCGGCAAGACCTCGCTGGCGGTGGAAGTGGCCCATCGCCTCGGGATCGCCCGCGTGCTCTCCACCGACTCGATCCGGCAGATCATGCGCATCACGCTCTCGCCCGAGCTCGTGCCGGCGCTTCACGCGTCCTCCTACGATGCGTACAAGTGCCTCACGCCGGGTCAGCTGCGCCAGGATCCGGTGATCGACGGCTTCCATGCGCAGGCCGCGACGGTCAACGTGGGGATCCGCGCGTCGATCGAGCGCGCCGTCGCGGAGAACGCGAGCCTCGTGATCGATGGCGTCTCGGTGGTGCCCGGGCTGGTCTCGCCGGAGGCCTGGTCCGACTCCGCCTACGTGATCTTTCTCGTGGTCGGGAGCCTCGACGAGGAAGCGCTGCGCAATCGCTTCGCCGCGCGCGCGATCGGCGCGCAGGAGCGGGCCGCGCATCGCTACCTCGAGAACTTCGAGGCGATCTGCAAGATCCAGGATCACTTCATCGAGCTCGCCGAGCGCCACGGCGTGCCGATCGTCGACAACTCCTCCTTCGACCGCGCCGTGCTGCTCGTCATCCGCCACGTGACGGACACGCTCCAAAAGATCGGCAGCTCCGATGCACGGGAACTGCTCTAGGAGCCCCATCCGGGCCTGGTCGCGGCTCCCCGCCGCGCTGCTCGCCCTTCTCGCCACTCTCGGCTGCGGGACGCTCTCGGTGCAGGAGGAGCAGGCCCTCGGGCGCCAGATGAACGGCGAGATACGCCGCGGTCTGGTCTTCCTGCCGGACCGGGTCGTCGAGCGCTACGTCCGCGAGATCGGTGCGGAGATCCTGCGCGCCGCCGGGCCGCAGCCCTTCGAATACCACTTCTACGTGGTCGAGGACGAAGACATCAACGCCTTCGCCGCGCCGGCCGGCCACATCTACATCAACACGCAGACGATCCTCGCGGCGCGCAACGTGAGCGAGCTCGCGGGCGTGATCGCGCACGAAATCGGACACGTCGCGCTCCGCCACATCGCGGAGAACTACAATCGGCAGCGCAACACGGGGATCGGCGTCCGGGCGGCGGCGCTCGCTGCGGCGATCTTCGCGGGCCCCGCGGCGGCCACGGTGGCGCAGCTCGGAGGCGGCCTCGCAGGGGTCGCCTACCTCAACAGCTTCGGCCGCGAGGCGGAGCTCGAGGCCGATGCCTTCGCCGTCGAGGCGCTGCCCCGCGCCGGCTACGACCCGACGGGCCTCGTCAGCTTCTTCCAGACGCTTCAGGGCGAATCCGGGGGCACCCCGTCGGATTTCCTCTCGAGCCACCCCGCCACCGCGGACCGCGCCGCGGCGGTTCGCGCCGAGATCGACGCGCTCCCGCCTACCCAGGGGCTGAGGGTCGACGACAACGGTCGCCTCGAGATCATCCAACGCCGGATCGAGCTGGTGATGGGCCACCGCGCATCGGGGGCTGCAAAGCGGTACAAGTAGGGAGCCCAGGGGTCGGGCGCGGCCCTGCTGCCTCGGAGGACCGCATGCAGAGTGCTCCCCCCGCACTCCGAACGATCGCTGAGCTACGCGCGAGCGGTTATCGGCCGCGCAGCGTGCGCGAGGAGTTGCGCGGGAATCTCCTGGACCGCCTGCGCGCCGCGGCGCCGCTCTTCCCAGGCATCATCGGCTACGAGGACTCCGTGATCCCGGCCGTCGAGAACGCGCTGCTCTGCGGCCACGACCTGATCTTCCTCGGCGAGCGCGGCCAGGCGAAGACGCGGCTGATCCGCTCGCTGGTGGGGCTCCTCGACGAGTGGATCCCGGAGGTCGCGGGCAGCGAGATCCACGACGATCCGCTCGCGCCGGTCTCGCCGCGCGGACGCGCACTCGTCGCAGAGGGCGGTGAGCGCTGCGAGATCGCCTGGGTCCACCGCGACGATCGCTACGTCGAGAAGCTCGCGACGCCAGACGTCTCGATCGCGGACCTGATCGGCGACGTCGACCCGGTGAAGGTGGCGCAGGGACGCACCCTCGCCGACGAGCTCACGATCCATTTCGGCCTCGTGCCGCGCACGCACCGCGGGATCTTCTGCATCAACGAGCTTCCCGATCTCACCGAGAAGGTCCAGGTCGGACTCTTCAACGTGATGGAGGAGCGCGACGTCCAGGTGAAGGGCTACAGGATCCGGCTCCCGATCGACGTGCTCGTCGTCGCGAGCGCGAATCCGGAGGACTACACGAGCCGCGGCCGCATCATCACGCCACTCAAGGATCGCTATGCGGCGCAGATCCGCACCCACTACCCGAAGACCCGCGAGCTCGAACTCGCGATCGTGGCCAGCGAGGCGGAGCCTCCCGCAGTGGACGGGATCCTGCTCCACGTGCCCGAGTTCATGCGGGAGATCGTCGGAGAGATCACCTTCCAGGCCCGGCAGAGTCCGGACGTGAACCAGGCCTCGGGCGTCTCCGTGCGCATGTCGATCGCGAACTACGAGACGCTGCTGGCGAGCGCGCTGCGGCGAGCGCTGCGCACCGGCGAAGCGGAGGCCGTGCCGCGCATCTCGGATCTCGAGGCCCTCCATTCCTCGATGTCCGGCAAGCTCGAGCTCGAAGTCGCGGGCGGCGAGCGCAGCGAGGAGGAGGTGATCCGCGAGCTCGTGCAACGAGCCGCGAAGGTCGTCTTCGACGAGCGGATCCCGCTCGAAGGCATGGCCAGCGTGGTCGAATCCTTCGCGCACGGCTGGAAGGTCGAGGTGTCGCAGGAGATGCAGGCCGGCGAGTATCTGGTCGGGCTCGACCAGATCGCAGGCCTCGAGGAGGCCGCCGCGCGTCTCGCGGGCGGAAGCTCGGCGCCGAGGCTCGCCTCGGCGATCGAGTTCGTGCTCGAGGGCCTGCATCTCTCGAATCGCCTCAACAAGAGCGCGCGCGAGCAGGGCGCGCTCTACGCGCGGGCATGAAGTCCTGGCTCTACAGCCGCTGGGACGGGCAGCAGCGCGAGTTCGGGCTCGATGCGCGCCGCAGTCTCGACGCGCTCTCGGAGCTGATGATGGAAGGCCGGGACGCGCGCGAGGCCCTCGAGTGGATGCGGCGCCAGGGCTTCGAGCTCGCCGGGCTCGACATGCGCGTGATGGGCCTCGAAGAGCTGATGGAGGAGCTGCGTCGGGAGGCCCTGGCCCTCGGCTCCCGCTACCGCATGGACGAGGCGCTGCATGGGCCGCGCGAGCGGCTCGAACGACTCCTCGACCGGGAGCAGGACGCGCTGCGGCGCGCCGAGGGATACGAGTCGGAGCGGATGAACGGCTTCCTCGCCCGCCGTCACGCTTCGGATGCGAGCCTCACGGAGCGCATCGAGCGCTTTCGCGAGCATCGCTTCGAGGATCCGCAGGCTGACGAGGAGTACCGCCAGCTGCTCGAGGAGCTCGAACGCATGCGAGCCCTGGAACGTTTCCTCGCCGAACGCGGGAACCGCTTCCGTGGCAGCGAAGCGGCCGACTACGAGACTGCCCAGCGGATCCGCGAGCGCATGCTGGCCCTCGAGCGTCTGGGGCGCGAGCTCGCCTCGGGCGAGCTCGCGGGGATCCGCCCCGAGGAGCTGCGCGAGCTGCTAGGCCCGCGCGCGGCCGAGTCGCTGATCCTGTTGCGCGAGCTCGAGCCCGGGTTGCGGCGCGCGGGCTACCTGCGCGGAAGCAGAGACGAGGCGAGGCTCACGCCGCGTGCGATCCGGCGGATCGGCGCGCATGCGCTCGCGGAGGTATACGGCGCGTTGCGGCGGGACCGCAGCGGCGGGCACGAGAGCGATGTCCGCGGCGTCGTGCTGCCGCGACCGGACGCGACCCGACCCTACGAGTTTGGAGACCCGCTCGATCTCGACGTAGTGCGCACTCTGCTCAACGCGCTGCGCCGCCAGGGAGCGACCGGCGGCGCGGTGCCGCTCGAGGTCGCCGACTTCGAGCTGCGCGAGACGGACCACTCCACGCATGCCACGACGGTGCTGCTCCTGGATCTCTCCTGGTCGATGTCGTGGGCGGGACGCTTCGCCGCCGCGAAGCGCGTGGCGTTAGCACTCGACCATCTCGTGCGCACGCGCTTTCCCCGCGATCACTTCTTCGTGGTGGGCTTCTCGACGCGCGCGCGGGAGATCCGGGTGCAGGAGCTTCCCGAGGTGGTGTGGGACATGGGCGAGCCCTTCACGAACTTGCAGGAGGGGCTGATGCTCGCCGAGCGCCTGATCGTGCGCCACCCGAGCACGAGCCCGCAGATCATCGTGATCACCGACGGCCAGCCGACGGCGTATTTTCGCGACAAGCAGCTGCGCGTGGAGTGGCCGATGGGCTTCGGCGGCGTCTCGCCGCACGCGGTGGCCGAAACGATGAAGCAGGTGCGACGCCTCACGCGACGCGGCGTCACGATCAACACCTTCATGCTCGATGACTCGCCCGAGCTCCTCGGCTTCGTCGAGCACTTGACGCAGGTGAACCGCGGTCGCGCCTTCTACACGGAGCCCGGGCAGCTCGGCTCCTACGTCATGGTCGACTACCTCCACGGCCGTCGGAAGAAGCGGGCCTGATGGGAGCCCCTTCGCGTTTCGCGCGGCATGCGGCGGCGAACGCCGCCCGCGCCGCGCGCGAACTCCTCGCGCGCTCGTCGCTCCCGCGGCGTGGGGCTCCGGCCTGGGTCGGGCTACGCCTCGGCCCCGGCCTCGACGACCTTCCCGCTCCGCAGCTCCCGCTCGCGCGCGCCGCGGGCACGGGGCTGCTCGCGGCGCTCGCGGCGCTCGAAGCCGCAGCACGCGATCCCTGGGTCGCGGGGGTCGTGCTCCGCTTTGCGGGCCCGATCGGCGGCTTCGCCCGCGTGGCCTCGCTGCGGCGCGCGGTGGACCGCGTGCGCGAGAGCGGTCGGCCCGTGGTCGCCTGGGGAGAGCTCTTCGATGCGGCGTCGCTCCTCGTCGCGAGCGGTGCCAGCCGCCTCTGGCTCCCGCCGACGGGGAGCCTCCACCTCGTCGGACTGCGCTTCGAAGGCCTCTTCCTGCGCGGCCTGCTCGATCGCCTCGAGCTGCATCCGGACGTGGTTCGCGTCGGTACGCACAAGACCGCCGGAGATCGCTTCACGCGGCAGTCGATGTCGAACGAGGAGCGGGAACAGCTCGAGTCGCTCGCCGACGACCTCTACACCGAGCTCGTCGATGCGATCGCGCGCGGGCGCGGACTCTCCGCGGATGCAGTGCGGGAGCTCGTCGACCGCGGCCCCTGGCTCGGCCGGGCCGCCGTCGAGGCCGGGCTCGCCGATGCCTGCTGCTATCCCGACGAGATCGAGCGCGAGATGCTCGCGCTCGCGCCGGCGACGCGCCGCGAGGGCCCCGAGCCCGATCGCGTTCGCCAGATCGACGCCACGCTCTATCAAGCGCTGCGCGGAGGCGATCCCGGCTGGCGCCCACTCTTGCGCGAGCTCCCGCGGCTCGCGGTGGTGGTGGCCCGCGGCGCGATCCATCGCGGTGCGCGACAGCGCGGGATCGCGTCCGATCGGATGCGGGAGTGTCTCGACGAGCTGCGGCGCGAGAAGGCGGTCAAGGGCGTCGTGCTGCGTCTCGAGAGTCCGGGCGGTGACGCGCTGGCGTCGGATCTGATCTGGCGCTCCGTGGTGTTGCTCGCGCGCGAGAAGCCCGTCGTGGTGTCGATGGGCGACGTCGTCGCGTCGGGAGCCTACTACGTGGCGGCGGCGGCCGATGCGATCTTCGCCGAAGCGGGCACCCTCACGGGATCGATCGGGGTCGTCGGCGGCAAGCTCGATGCAGAAGGGCTCTTCCGGCGTCTGGGCGTGAAGCTCGAGGCGGTCGAGCGGGGGGCCCGGGCGGGACTGCTGTCTGCGACGCAGGGAATGCGCGCGGCGGAGCGCGCCGCCGTACAGGCCTCGATGCAGACGATCTACGGCACCTTCGTCGAGCGGGTCGCGGAGGGGAGGAAGCTCCCGATCGAGCAGGTCGAGAAGGTGGCGCAGGGACGCGTGTGGAGCGGCGTGCGAGCGCGCGAGGCGGGCCTCGTCGACTCGATCGGGGGTCCGCTCGAGGCGCTCGCGGAGCTTCGCCGCCGCGCGCGTCTCGCGGACGGGGAGCCGGTCGTCGTCGAGCACCACCCGCGTGTGGCGCCCTTCGCCGGCCTGCGCGCGCTCGTGCGTTGGTTGCCGGGCGCCGGCGAGGTCGGGTGAGCGTTGTCGCGACGTCTGCGCACCGACCTTCCCGGGCCCGACTGGCGCGTTCCCCCGAGCGCGCTGCGCGACCCCGGTCCCGATGGGATCTTTCCTGCACGTCTTTCCCGACCGGTCGCGCTCGTCGTGGACGTTGGGTTCGGGAGGGGCGAGCTGCTGCAGGAGCTCGCGCGCGCCCATCCGGAGGGCGCGTACCTCGGCATCGAGTACTCGAGCAAGCGCGTGTTCAAGCTGACGCGCCGGCTCGCAAAGACGGAAATCGACAACGTGCGCCTCGTCCAGGCGACGGCCGAGTCCGCGCTGACCGAGCTCGCACTGGCGAGCGTGCTGGGCTTCTGGGTGAACTTCCCGGACCCCTGGCCGAAGAAGCGCCATCACCGACGCCGCCTGCTCCAACCCGCCTTCGTCCAGGCGATCGGGGAGCGCCTCGTCCCCGGGGGCTTTCTCGAAGTGGCGACGGACCACGAGGAGTACGCCGAGTGGATTCACGGGGTGCTCTCGATCGAGCCGCTGCTCGAGAACCGCGC
>CAYPSI010000007.1:0-32082 GCA_964413375.1 uncultured Spirochaetales bacterium
GCGCGCGACGAGGCAGGCGAGATGCTGGGAGAGGCTCACGACGCCTCCCTTGCTCGCGGTGTAGCCGAGGCCCTGGCCCATTCCGCCGCGGATTCCCGCGACCGATGCGACCGTGACGAGCGCGCCGCCTCCGGCCGCGACGAGGCGCGGGATCGCGTGCTTCGCCACCAGGAAGGTGCCGACCAGGTTCACCGCGACGACTCTCGAGAAGGCATCGAGGTCGGCCTCCGCGAGCGGGCGGCGGTCCTCTTCGAGGTTGATGCCGGCGCTCGTGACGACGCCGCGCAGCTCGCCGAGCTCGGACGCGGCGCGATCGAGCGCGGCCACGACCTCGTCCTCGCGCGTCACGTCGCAGGCGATCCCGACGGCAAAGCCGCCCGCAGCGCGGAGCGCCTCCGCACCCTGCAGCGCGCGGTCGCGCGCGAGGTCGAGCACGGCGACCCGGGCGCCGGCCAGCGCCAGCCGCTCGCAGGCCCCGCGTCCGATCCCGCTGCCGCCTCCGGTGACCAGGAAGCTCCGTCCTTCGAGACCTCTCAGCGCAGCACCCCCTTCGCGTCTACAGGAAGGCCATGCTCGCCGAGTCCGTGGGGAACTCCTCGACGGCGAGCGGCACCGCGAGCTCGTCCGGGCGCGGCCCCACCTTTGCGGCGAGCACCTCGAGCCGGGCGAGGTCGAAGCCATAGAGGCCGGCAGCGTTCTCGCCCAGCATCGCGCGCGTCTCGGCGCGGTCCACGTCGTGGAAGGCCCGACGCATCGCCTTCCGCGTGTGCGGGTAGGTGCCTTCGTAATGCGGATAGTCGCTGCCCCAGAGGATCCGCTCGACCCCGATCTCGTGACGCCCGGCCAGCTCGCGCGGCGAGGGCGAGCTCGCGCCGTAGAAACAGTTGCGCTTCGCGTAGAAGCTCGGCTTCTCGGGCGGCATCACGCCGGAGGCAAACTCGAGCTCGCCCGCCGAGCCCGTGCGCACGCGCTCCCAGATGCGGTCGAGGTTCGCGAGGGTCTCCGGCACCCAGGCGCAGCCCGACTCGGTCACGATGTAGCGAAGCTTCGGGAAGCGCTCGAAGACCCCGGAGAGCAGCAGGTGTGCGTAGCTCCGCGTCGAAAACCAGGGCGTCTCGAGCAGTCGGATCGGCAGCGAGACCCCGTAAGGACCGTAGTCGGGCGACCCGGTGCCGCCGTGCTGGTTGATCACGACCCCGAGATCCTGGCAGACGGCCCAGAAGCGGTCGTAGTCGGGCGCGTAGAGGGGCTTGATGTGCGTGCAGTCGGGGGGCACGTGGGGGAGCAGGATCCCACCGCGGAGCCCGTGTTCGGCGATCCAGCGCGCATCTTCGATCGCGTCGTCGATGTCGTTCAGGTAGACGAGCCCGATCCCCGCGCGCCGCTCCGGGTGCTCGGCGCACCAGTCGACCAGCCAGCGGTTGTGGGCGCGAATGCCCTCGAGGCGCATCCGGTAGTTCTCGAGCGAGGGATTCCCGCAGATCAGCACGCTCGTCTTGAAGAAAGGCGGCACCGTGTTCGGGAAGATCACTTCGCCGACCACGCCGTCGGCGTCCATGTCTCGCAGGCGCTCGCTGTCGTCCCAGTTCTTGTGCTTCTTCGAGCCGATGTGCTGGCGCTGCGGATTGCGGTAGCTCCCGCGCCACTCGTCGAAGAGCTTCTGGTGCGCGGCGTCGAGGTAGTCCCGATAGGTCTGGAGATTTGCGCCCGCATGGCTATCGGCGGTGATGACGACGTAGGGCTTCGAGTTCGTCGTGGACGTCGTCGAGGAGGTCGTGCTGGACATGAGAGGGACCTCGTGGAGCTGGCGCGTCGCTGCGACCGACATGCTAAGGCTTCCTCCCAGCATCTGGTAGGGGAGATCCGGAATGCATGCGGAAGACGGCGCCAACGACAGCTGCGAGATCGCTCTGGGCTCGGTCCTGGTCAGCCTCCTCGATCCCGAGCCGGGCCGCGAGGTCGAGTTCCACCGCTGGTACGAACGCGATCACTTCTATGCGGGGGTCATGATCGGCCCCTGGTTCTTCGCGGGCCGCCGCTTCGTCGCGACGCGGGCACTCAAGGACCTCCGCACGCCCGCAAAGAGCTCCGTGCTCGACGACGTACGCCGGGGCTCGTATCTCACGCTCTACTGGATCCTGGCCGGCCACCACGAGGAGGCCTCGAGCTGGTCGACCCGGCAGGTGGCGCAGCTGATTGCGAACCAGCGCATGCTGCCCGGGCGCAGGCCCGTCCACGCCGGATTCTACCGCCACCGTTGGAGTGCCTTCCGCGATCCCGACGGCGTGCCGGCGGAGCTCGCGCTCGACCACCCCTATGCGGGGGTCGTGCTGATGATGCTCGATCGCGCCCCCGAGCAGGCCGCTGCAGTCGAGCGCTGGTTCCGCGAGGAGCAACTGCCCCGCGCGCTTCCGGGCTCGCCGGTCGCCCTCTGCCTCGGACTCGAGCCGATGCCCCTCCCCCCGGAAGTCCCCGCCTACATCCCGCGCCCGCCAGATCTCGAGCGGCGTTCGCTGCTCGCGTACTTCGTCGAGGGCGACCCCCGCGAATGCTGGCGCGAGTTCTTCGAGCCGCAGGCGCGACTCCTCGCCGAGAGCGGCCTCGGAAGCGTGAGCCTCGCGGCGCCCTTCATCCCGACCCTCCCGGGCAGCGACCGCTACGTCGACGAGCTCTGAGCAAGGCCGCGAAGCGGCCGCGCAGCGAGCCGCAGGCGAGCGAAGCGCATCGGGCCGGTGCGACCCCGCTCCAGCGCGTGGGAGCTCAACCACTGCCGCCGAAGAAGCGCACGAAGCTGAAGAGCCCGAGCATCGCGAACGCGAGCGTGAGCTTTGCCGCCACGCCGAGCGCGAGCCCGAGGGCCGCTCCGAGACCGGATCGCCCGGCCTGGCGCAGGTCGCGGCGCGCCCAGAGCAGCTCCGCGAGGACCGCGCCGACGAAGGGCCCGAGCAGGATCCCCGGCAGCCCGAAGAAGAGGCCGACGAGCGCCCCGAGCGCGGCGCCGATCACCGCGCGCCCCGACGCTCCGAAGCGGCGAGCGCCGAGCGCTCCCGCGGCGAGGTCGATCGGGTAGCTGAGCGCCGCGAGAACGCCCAGGACGGCGATCCATCCGGCCCCGATGTACGCGAAATCCTCGGCCCAGGCCGCGCAGACGAGGCCCGCGAAGAGCAGCGGCGCGCCTGGCAGCGCCGGGAGAACGAGCCCCGCGATTCCGGCCGCGACGAGCAGCAGCGCGGGGATCCACAGCAGGACGCTCGCATCCACGGCTCTTGCGGACCTCCGCTGTTGGTGACCCGGGCCTCTAGTCCGGCTCGAATGGATTGCGCCCATCGACCGCCCGCAGCTTGCCGCTGCGACCCACCTTCTCCACGGCGGCGAAGGCCTCGAGGAAGCTCCGGTCGTCGGGAGGCGAGGGCTCCGGGACCGCCGTGGGCGGCCCCGTCGCGTCGTCCTCGTCGAGCTCGAGCATCTCGCAGGCCATCTCCACCGCGACCGGAAAGCCGCTGTAGAAGTCGAAGGCGGCGATCTTCTCGAGCGGCGTCCCCGCCGACATCAGCAGCGCCGCGGCGCCCTGGTCCGTCTCGATCACCGCGTTCCTGTACTGGGTGTAGGGGTACGCGATCATCCGCTAGAGCGAGATGCCGAGCTTCGAGCCGTGGGCGCCGAGGTAGGCTTGGATCTGCCTCTTCATCTCGGGCTCGTAGTGGTCGACCATCTGGCAGATCCGCTCTGCTTCGAAGCGGAGCGTCATCTCGAGCTCGAGCACGAACTCCGGAACGCCGGGGGCGCGGTAGGTCGCGCACCCGCGAAGCCAGACCGAGTCGCCCTGCTCGGTCGGTCCGTCGAGCAAGGCCACCTCGCGGCTCTCGAAGCGGCGATCGAAAGCGTCGAGCACGAAGCGGAAGTAGTCGAGGATCGCGGCACGACCTTCGAAGCGGCCCCCCATCGGCGGGTCCAGCTCTACTTCGTAGACCGCGCCGTCGGCGAAGCTGCGCTCCACCTCGCTCCAGTCGTTGCTCTGATAGGCCTTCTCGAAGGCGGCTGCGTAGGCCGCGAACGTTCCGATGTTGGACATGATGCTCCCTGGGCGCGCGTTCCGGGCCGAGCATAGCGGCGTTTCGTGCGGCTGGGCGCCGCTCGGAGCCTGATCTACCTTGCGCCGGACCCGGCACGAAGCCTGCTCTGGAGGATCCGATGTCGTTCAACATGAACCGCAGCGAGCGCGAAGCCTTCCTCGCCGAAGCCCACGTCGGCCTGATCGCCATCCTCGAGCCCGGGCGCGGCCCGCTCTGCGTACCGATCTGGTACGGCTACGAACCCGGCGGCGAGGTCTGGATCGTGACCGAGCGCGGCTCGCGCAAGGGCCGGCTGCTGCGCCAGGGCGAGCGCATCAGCGTCTGCGCGCAGACCGAGGCGCCGCCCTACAAGTACGTCAGCGTCGAGGGGCCGATCACCTCGATCGCCCCCTCCGACCTCGAGGCCCACGAGCGCGTGCTGGCCCATCGCTACCTGGGCCCGAAGCAGGGCGACCAGTACATCGAAGCCACTGGCGGCGAAACCCGCGGCGACAACGTGCTGGTGCGAATGCGTCCGGAACGTTGGCTCAGTGTCGACTACGCCAAACAGTTCCCTGGCAGCGCCCTCGCTTGAGCTCGGGGACGGACCTCCGATCTTCGGGATACTCGGAAGCGTCCCCCGCCCTTCAGGGGAGGTGGAAGAAGTTGTACGCGCTGCGCAGGACGGGCGCGGTGAGGAGCGCCTCGGAGATCGAGGTCGCGACGAGGATCGCCGCGAGCGCCAGCCACGCGGCGAGCTCGCGCCGGCGTTCGGGGAGCCATGCGGCGGCGCGTTCGATGCCGCGCACGAAGAGCAGCGCGAAGGGGACGAGAGCACCCGCGACGAGGCGACCGTTCGCGAACCACGGTTGGTCGAGCGACGGATTGGTGGTCGGCCCGTACGCGAAGCGGACCGAGAGCCACCCCAGGATTCCGACCGCCCCGAGAACGGCGACCCAGCCCGCAGCCTCTGCGACGCGCTCCTCGCGCGGGCGCGGGCCGCGCATCCCGACGGCGGCGAGCGCCAGGCAGAGGGCCGTCGCGACCACGTAGAGAGCGTCCGCTGCGGAGTGCGCGAGCGGCGCCTGACGCCAGGCGATCTCGCCGCGCCAGAAGCTGCTCGCGAGACCGGCGAGGAAGGAGCCCAGGCCCTCCGGACCGAAGAGCGGATGGGAGGGCCAGTCCGCGAACGGCCGCTGTCCCCAGCCGAGCTTCTCGATCTTCATCGCATCGCCCGTCGGATCGCCGAGCAGGATCTGGTTGCGCACGAGCCAGGCCCCGACGGGCAGCACGAGCGCGACCCAGAGCGCGAGCCAGGCCCCATCGGCGGCCCCTCCCACCGCGCGCCGCGTCCTTCGGGACGCCGCGCCGCAATAGAGCGCGACAGCGCCTAGCAGCGCATTCGGAAGCTTGGTCAGGATCGCAGCCGCGATGGCGAGGCCGGCCGCCGCACCTCTCCACGGACCCGGGTGCGGCCGCAGCGCGAGGCCGATGCAGAGCAGGAAGGCCAGGCCCCCGAGCAGCGGCGCGAGCGCATCGCTCGTCACGTAGGTGACGCAATCCTGCGGCAGGAAGGCCAGCAGCGCGGGAACGCCGAGCCGCACGAAGCGGCTGCGCGCATAGATGCCGCGCAGCAGCGCGAAGCTCGCGAGCACGAGCAGGAAGGTCGCGGGCGCCGAGAGACCGCGCAGCCAGTACAGGAGCGGGCCGCCGCCCAGCCCGAGGGCGCGTCCGAGGCGGAGCCAGGCGCCCGCCAGCGAGTAGTAGAGGGGAGACTGGTTGGCCTCGAGATTGTGGATCGGCGCGATCGACGCCTCGACACGCGCCAGCCTGCGCTCGAGGACTTCGGGACCCGAGCGCCAGATGGGGGCCGGCGTGGGCGATCTGAGGCGCGGATCGCGGTGGTACTCCGGCGAGCCGAGGATCGCGACGAGACGCAGCGTCTCGGGCTCGTAGGCAACGCCCTCCCGCCCGGGCACGTATCCCCGCGCGTACTTCTGTGCCATGTCGACGTGCCGGAACTCGTCGACATTCGTGAAGAAGGGGAAGGTCAGCGAGAGGAAGAGGACCCGCGCGGCTGCCAGCGCCGCGAGTGCCATGGCCACGAGGGTCTCGCGATCGCGCACGATCCGACGGCCGCGCATGCCGGCAGAGCTTGGCAGAAGCCGGCGCCCTGCGCAGCGCATTCGGACACGAGGGCAAAAAGGAGTGGCATCCCTCCGCCGGTCGCGCGAGGATCGACCTCGGAGGGCCCATGGACTACGACCTCGTGATTCGCGGTGGCACGCTCGTCGATGGAAGCGGAGGGCCCGGCGTCCCCGGCGACCTCGGGATCCGGGACGGTCGGATTGCGGCGGTCGGCGACGCCCCGGGCGCGGCCACCACAAGCCTCGACGCAAGCGGTCGGATCGTCGCGCCGGGCTTCATCGATCTGCACACCCATTACGACGCGCAGGTGCTCTGGGACCGGATGCTCTCCATCTCGCCGTGGCACGGCGTGACGACGGTCGTCATCGGGAACTGCGGCTTCGGCGTCGCCCCGACGCGACCCGAACACCGCGGCCTCGTGCTGCGGACGCTCGAGAAGGTCGAGGGGATGAGCCTCGAGGCCCTCGAGGCGGGCCTCGGCTCCGACTGGCCCTTCGAGAGCTTCCCCGAATACCTCGACGCGCTCGAGCGCCGGGGCTCGGCGATCCATCTGGCCGCGCTGATCGGCCACACCCCGCTGCGTCTCTACGTGATGGGAGAGGAGGCGACCGAGCGCGCCGCGACTGCCGAGGAGATCGCCCGCATGCGCGCGATCGTCGACGGCGCGCTCCGCGCCGGTGCGATCGGCTTCGCCACCTCCAAGGCGCCGACGCACGTCGGCTACGGCGGGCGTCCGGTGCCGAGCCGCTTCGCGGAGTTCGAGGAGATCCGCGCGCTCGTCGGAGCCCTCGGCGACGCCGGCGCGGGCGTGCTCCAGGCGACCATCGGCGGCGGGCTCTTCCTCGACGAGTTCGAGATTCTCGCGCGAGAGTCGGGGCGTCCGATCACCTGGACGGCGCTGCTCGCGGGCATCTTCGGACCGATGGGACACCGCCCGCTGCTCGAGCGCACGGCGAAGCTGCAGGCCAGCGGCCTCGCGATCGTGCCGCAGGTATCTTGCCGCCCGCTCAACTTCGAGTTCCAGTGGCGCGAGCCCTTCCCCTTCGAGAGCATGGCGGCCTTCAAGCCCATTTCCGCCGCCGACCTCGCCGAGAAGCGGCGCCTCTACGCCGACCCCGCCTTCCGCACCCGCTTCCGCGAGAGCAGTGACGGCGCCTTCGGCGCGATCCTCTCGCAGTGGTGGGAGAGAACCGTGATCGTGCACTGCCCCGACCACCCGGAGCTCGCGGAGCGTCCTCTCGCCGAAGTGGCGCGCGAGCGCGGCGTGCATCCGCTCGACGCGGCGCTCGACCTCGGACTCGCCTCGAAGCTCGAGGCGCGCTTCCGACTCCCGATCATGAATCGCGACGAGGCGGAGGTTGCCGATCTACTGCGCGATCCGCACACGGTGCTCGGTCTATCGGACGCGGGCGCGCACGCGAGCCAGCTCTGCGACGCCTGCTTCAGCACCTACCTGCTCGGGCACTGGGTGCGCGAGAAGGGCACGCTCTCGTGGGAGCAGGCGGTGCGCATGTTGACCTCGCGGCCCGCGGAGCTGCTCGGCTTCGCAGACCGAGGCAGGCTCGCGCCGGGCCTCGTCGCGGACGTGGTCGTCTTCGACCCCAGCTCGGTCGGCGCGGGCCCACTGCGCCGCGTCCACGATCTGCCTGCCGGCGCGGATCGGCTCGTCGCAGACGCGATCGGCATCGATGCCGTGGTGGTCGCGGGCAAGATCCTTCGACGCGGCGGCCGCGACCTGCTCGACCCGCACGGGCCGCTGCCCGGACGCCTGCTGCGCCACGGTTGCGCACCCGACTAGCTGCGGCATCCTGCAGGTGCCTGCCCGCGTGACCCCAACCCCCCGGGAGACCATGCGAACTCGTTCCTCCGCGTTGCAACGCTATACCCTGATCGACGCCGTCCCCGAGGAGGAGTCCTTCGCCGACGCGGTGGCCGAGGGACTCGCGCGACGGCCACGCAGGATTCCCTGCCGCTTCCTCTACGACGAGCGCGGCTCGAAGCTCTTCGAGGAGATCTGCGATCTCCCCGAGTACTACCTGACCCGCGCGGAGCGCGAGATCCTGCTCACCCGGGCGGATCGCATCGCGGCGCGCTTCGACCGCCCGATCGTGCTCGCGGAGCTCGGGAGCGGCAGCTCGGCCAAGACGCGGCTCGTGATCGATGCCTGCCTCGCGCGCCACGGGCGCCTGCGCTACGTGCCGATCGACATCTCCCGCAGCATGCTCGAGGCCACTTCGATCGAGCTGCTCGAGCGCTACGAGTCGCTCGAGATCCGCGCCATCGCCAGCGAGCTCCGCACGGGGCTCCAACACGTCGGACGCGAGACCTCAGGGCCGAAGCTGATCCTGTGGCTCGGCTCGAGCATCGGAAACCTCCCGCGCGACGAGGCGTCGAGCTTCCTGGGCCGGGTCCGGCGCGCGATGACGCCCGACGATGCACTGCTGATCGGCATCGACCTGCGCAAGAGCAGCACGCTGCTCGAGCGAGCCTACGACGATGCCGCGGGCGTCACGGCGCGCTTCACGTTGAACCTGCTCGAGCGCATGAATCGCGAGCTCGGCGCGCGTTTCGACGCGAGCGCCTTTCGTCACCGGGCGGTGTACCACGAGGACGAGGGACGCGTCGCGATCGAGATCGTGAGCCTGCGCCGCCAGCGCATTCCGATCGGCGCGCTCGAGATCGATCTCGAGCTCGCGCGCGGCGAGGCGATCCACGCCGAGGACTCCTTCAAGTACTCGCTCGCGGAGATCGACGCCCTCGCGTCCGCGGCCGGCATGCGCGCCGAGGAGCGCTGGCTCGACCGCGAGGCGCGCTTCAGCCTGAACCTGTTCGCGCCCGCCTGAGGATCGGACCCCCCTTTGCCCGGGGCGCGGCGGCGTCGGACCCCAGAACAGGAAAGACCCGAAGCAGCTACGTGCGGCTTCGGGTCTCCCTGGGAAGGGGATTATTTGGCTTTCAGCATAGAAGTGGACTCCTACGACGGAACGTGTCACCCCACTCCGAAATTTTCTTCGTAGTCGCAATTCCCCGCCCTTCCCCGCGGGGAAGAGACTCCCGAGCCAGCGAGCGCGATCGCGAGACCCGCCGGCAATGCCAGCAAGCGCGAAGCGCGCGCAGCGAGGCGAAGCCGAGCGGAGTGGGCGACCACCATCCGCTTCGACGCAACGTCACCAAGCCGGCTCGAGGCTGATCACGAGCTTGCCGTCCTCGAAGCGCTCGGCTCCGATCACGACGAGGTGGCCGTTGGGAATGCGCAGGTCCGTCTGGAGGCTCCCGGTGACCGTGACACCCAGCAGGACGCCCTTGGAGCTCAGCTGGAACGCACGGACGTTGAGCAGCCGCCCGTTCGGAAGCTCCATGCTCTCGACCGTGCCGAGTGGCAGGTCGAGGCGCCGTTGGTCGAGGACCCGGAGGGTCTCGTAGCGGAACTGGTCGACCAGCGTCCGATGCAGCTCGCCGCCACGGGGGTCGATGCCGCCGGCCTGGTCCGAGATGTGCGCGACCAGGACCTCGAGTGCGATGCGCCGGGGCTCCTCCTCGGCCGCCGCGGGCCAGGCCAGGGCCACTGCCGCGAGCGCAGCGAGCGCGAAGCTACGCCATGTCACCGGATCGTCTCCTCGCTGCATCCTTGGTCCCGTCGTCCAGGACCCAGATGATCGTCGTCCCCGGAGCCCCTGGCTCCTCCACCACGAATACGTTGCGCTTGCCGGCGTACATCCAGCGCACCACCCCATCGACCGACTCCGCGTCTCCCGGCAGTCCGACGAAGATCGCGAACGCCGCCAGCCCCGCCGCGGCCGCCGCGGTGAGCGGGCCGCCCACGAGCCACGCCCTTCGCCTCCGCTGCGACCTGCGCTGCACCTCGGCCCGCCGCGCATCCGCGGCCGGAAGCCGCATCGCGATACGATCCCACAGGTCCGCCGTCTGCGCCCCCGCCTCTGGCACGCCCCGTAGCGCGGAGCCCACGCGGCCGAGCAGCTCGAGCTCGCTGCGCAGCCGTGGATCGCGTCGCAGCCGGCGCTCGAGGCGCCAGCGCGCGAGCCCGCGCAGCTCGCCGTCGCAATAGGCCGAGAGCTCCTCGGACGGGTCACGGCGCTCGCGTTGCTTCATCTGGCTTCCTCCGTCGGGCCTTTTTCGACCTCGTCATCCACCGCTCCGGCGGCGACGAGCGCCTGGCGGACGCGGCGCCGCGCGTAATGGAGGCGACTCATCACCGTTCCCTTCGGTACATCCAGACATTTTGCGATCTCCTCGTAGCTGAGACCGTCGATTTCTCGCAGCTCGAGCGTGCGGCGCGCGTCCTCGGGAAGCTGCGCGATCGCCCGCGCGAGCTGCTCGCCGAGCTCGGCGCGCTCGAGCGCCAGCAGCGGCTCCGGCTCCGAGAGCGACTCCGGATCGGACGAGACCAGACGCTCTACCTCCTCGCTCCACTCGACCCTCCGCGAGCTGCGTTCGCGCCGCTTCCGGTCGAGGCACAGATTCATCACGATCCGGTACAGCCAGGTGTAGAAGCTCGAGCGCCCCTCGAAGCGATCGAGGGAGCCGTAGGCCTTGAGGAACGCGTCCTGCACCACGTCGCGTGCCACCTCCTCGTCCCGCAATACCCGCAGGGCCAGGCCGAAGGCGCGGTCCTGGGTGCGCTCCACGAGCTCGCGGAATGCCTCATGATCGCCCTGCCGTGCGCGAGCGACCGCACGGAGATCCTCCGCCGCTCCGCCCTCGCCAGAAGCCGCAACAGGGCCCGAGCCTCTCGCTCCTTCCGACGTGGCCTGGTCTCCCGGGGGGTTCGACGCGCCAGCGGGCGCAGCTATTCGGGGCATCCTCAGTGGGCGTCGCGCCAGTTGCGTCCCGATCCGACGTCGACCACCAGCGGCACGCGCAGCGGGAGCACCCCCTCCATCAGCTCCCGCACGCGCTGGCCGATCTGTTGCACATCCGATGCCGGTACCTCGAACACGAGCTCGTCGTGAACCTGCAGGATCATCTGCGCCGCAAGCTCCTCGGCCCGGATCGCCGCGTCGACCGCCACCATCGCCTTCTTGATCAGGTCGGCGGCGGTCCCCTGGATCACGGAGTTCACCGCCATCCGCTCCGCAGCCTGGCGCAGGCCGCGATTGCGCGAGCCGAGGTCCGGCAGGTAACGACGGCGTCCGAGATGGGTGCGGACGAAGCCGCACTTGCGGGCGTCCTCGATCGTCTCGTCGAGGAAGCGCCGCACGCCGCGGTAGCGGGCGAAGTAGGCGTCGATCATGGCCTGGGCCTCGGCGCTGGCGATTCCGAGCTGATTGGCGAGGCCGAAGGCGGAAGACCCGTAGATGATCCCGAAGTTCACGGCCTTGGCCCGGGCCCGCTGATCGTCCGTCACCCCGCCGGGCGCGATCCCCGCCACCTCGGCGGCCGTGCGGCGGTGGATGTCCTCGCCGCGCCGGAAGGCCTCGATCAGGCTCTCGTCACCCGAGTAGTGGGCCAGGATCCGCAGTTCGACCTGCGAGTAGTCCGCCGACAGCAGCACCGCCCCCTCCGCGGCCACGAAGGCTTCGCGGATGCGCACCCCCTCGGGCGTGCGGATCGGGATGTTCTGCACGTTCGGGCGGGTCGCCGAGAGGCGTCCGGTCGCCGCACCGAGCTGGTGGAAGGTCGGGTGGATGCGACCGGTGCGCGGATTCACGAGCGGCGGCAGCGCATCGAGGTAGGTGTTCTTGAGCTTCGCGAGGCGCCTGTGAGCCAGGATCCTTGCGGGCAGCTCGTGCCGCGAGGCGAGCTGCTCGAGCACGTCTTCGTCCGTGGAGTAGCCCGTCTTGTTCTTCTTCACGATCGGGAGCTTGAGCTTCTCGAACAGGATCTGCTGGAGCTGCTTCGGCGACGAGACCAGGAACTTCTCGCCGGCGAGCGCGAAGATCTCCGTTTCGATCCTCGACAGGTCTGCCTCGTACTCGAGCGAGAGCCGGGCGAGCGCCGTCTCGTCGATCCGCACCCCGTTGCGCTCCATGCGGGCCAGCACGCGCGTCAAGGGGAGCTCGACCTCCTCGAGGAGCGGCGTCAGCCCGTCTTCGTCGAGCCGCTGCTCGAGCGGAGCGCGCAGGGCCGCCGCGGCACGCACCGTCTCGCCGGCCCACGCGGCAACCTCCTCGACCGCGAGCTCTGCCGCAGGCGTCGCTCGCGCACCTCGCCCTGCGAGCTCCTCGAAGCTGCGAGGACGCAGCCCCGCGTGGTGTACCGCGAGGGAAGCCAGCGTGCTCGATCCGGTGGGATCGATCAGCTGGGCGGCGAGCTCGACGTCGAAGCCGGGAACGCTGAGCTCCACCCCGCGTTCGGCGAAGAGCACCTGGAGGCCCTTGGTATCGCACCCGCCCCAGCCGATGGAAGCCGCTCCCGTGCCGAGCAGCGGCTCGAGTCGGCTCGCGACCTCCTCGAGGGCGAGTCCGCCCGGGCCGAGCGGCAGGTACGCTGCGCCGCTCTCGCCGGAGAGCGCCAGGGCGAGCCCCACGGCCTCTCCCGCGAGCGGCGCGCCCTGCTCCCCGACCCATGCGAGCGTCAGGCAGGGTTCCTTCGAGAGCTCGCCGACGAGCACGCGCAGCATCGCCTCGTCGCGGACGATGCGCGTGGTCGGCGCCGGAGCCGGCTCGCGCCCGGGCGCTGCTCCCGTCAACGACTCGATCAGCCGGTTCATTCCGAGACGCTCGAGGAGCTCGCGCAGACGGGGGCGGTCTGGCTCGGCGCGCGGCGCGGCGAGCAGCGCCTCGGGGAGTGGCACGTCGCTGTGCAGCGTCGAGAGGCGCTTCGAGAGCCGCGCATCGTCCGCGTGCGCGAGCAGCGCCTCGCGGGGGCGCTTCGCGCGCACCTCGCCCGCGTGCGCGAGCAGCGCCTCGAGATCGCCCCACTCGGCGAGCAGCGCCGCGGCGCCCTTCTCGCCGATCCCCTTGACGCCCGGAATGTTGTCGCTCGGGTCGCCGCAGAGTGCGCGCAGGTCGAGCACCCGCTCCGGCGCTACGCCGAAGCGCTGCTCGACCTCCGCCGGCCCGACGCGGCGCTCCTTGATGCCGTCGAGGAGCGTCACGCGCTCGCTCACGAGCTGCATCAGATCCTTGTCCGTCGAGACGATCGTGACCTTCGCGTCGGCCGGAGCGCGCGCCACGAGGGTCGCAATCACGTCGTCTGCCTCCCATCCCGGGAGCTCGACGATCGGGATCCGCCAGGCCTCGACCAGCTCGTGCACGAGCGGGATCTGCACGGAGAGGTCCTCCGGCTGCGCATCGCGGCCGGCCTTGTACTCGGGAAAGATCTCGTGCCGGAAGTTCTTGCCGCGCGCGTCGAAGACGACGATCACCCGATCGGGTCGCTCTTCGCGCAACACCTTGCCGAGCATGTTCACGAAGCCATAGGCCGCGTTCGTCGGCGTCCCGTCCGGGGCCCGCAGGCCAGGAATCGCGAAGAAGGCGCGGTAGAGCGCGTTCGTGCCGTCGACGAGAAGCCAGTGCTCGGAAGACGACGGCACCTTTGCCCCCGCGGTCGCAACCGCGTACGCTCGCGCAGGATGATGCTCCCCCCGCGCGGCGGCGCGGCCTTCCGGCCGCACTTCACCCTGACGATAGTCTACTTCTTCGCGTTCCTGCTGCTCTTCTGCGCGGCCGTGGCCACCCCTGCACTGCTGGAGGTCCTGCAGAGCATGCCGCCCGGTCCCGAGCAGGAAGCCGCCGCGCGCGAGGCCGCAAGACGCGCCGTCGCCCCCCGCCTCCCGATCGCCGCACTCGCCGCGCTCACCACGACCGCAATCGGCGTAGCCACCCGCATCCTCCCCGGCCTTCGCACGCCGCACTGAGGCCGCAACCACGCCCGAGCAAGCGCGAAGCGCGCGCAGCGAGGCGAAGCCGAGCGGAGTAGGCTGCTACCGCCCGATTCGACGCAACGTCCTCGGGAGAGCGCGAAGCGAGCAACCCCGATGCAAGGGCAAAGTGCCGGTCTACACCAGATGCTCCACGATGTATCGCTCGATGTCCGCGATCGTCGTGATCGTCTCGGCGATCTCCTCCGGCACCTCGATGTCGAACTCGTCCTCGAGCGCCATCAGGAGCTCGACGAGCTCCAGCGAGTCCGCCCCCAGGTCCTCCTGCAATCTCGCATCGGGAAGCACCTCGGAGACATCGACTCCGAGCTGACGCGCGACCACGCCGCGAATCCTCTCCTCGAGCGCTGCGATCTCCGCCCTGCCGGCCATCCTCGCTCCCTCGCCGCGTCCGCTCCGATCGCGGTCCCGCGCCCGCTTTCGCGCTCCTAGGATCCGCCGCGATCTGCGGCAATTCCACGCAACACGATCTCCATAGCGTCGTCGAAGGCCTCGTCGAGCCGCCGCCTTCGCAGGCTCCGCCGCGCGGCCGAGATCTCCGTCTGGATCAAGCCATTGGCGACCGTCCACAACACGTGGGCCACCTCCCAGGCATCGCAGGGAACGAAGTGCCCCGAGCTCACCCCCTGCCGCACGACTCCCGCGACGAGGTTCACGCAGGACTCCCACAGGCGCGCCACCTCGTCCACGACGCCGGCCGGGAGCTGCCCGATCACGGACTGGTTCTCGATCGCCCAGAAGATCTGGAAGTAGGCGCGATTGTCGACGTAGTGGTCGAAGTAGAACCGGGCCGTGCGCCGCAGCTGGTCGCGGGCATCGAGCGCGGGGTCGAGTGTCGCGCGCAGCTTCCGCTCGAAGCTGGCGCCGTTGTCGGCCAGGACGGCGACGTAGAGCTCGCCCTTGGTCTCGAAGTAGCGATAGAGAGTGCCCTTGGCGACGCCCGCCCCTTCGGCAACCTCGTCGAGGTTCGCCGCCATGAAGCCGTCGCGAAAGAAGACCTCGCGCGCCGCATCCAGGATGCGGCGCCGCGAGAGTGCCTTCTTCTCCTCGCGACGCCCGTGAAAGACCGCCTCAGATTCCGACGTCGTCGCTCCCCTCGTAGCGGTAGGGCTCGAAGAGCTTCGTCTGGATGTAACGCTCCCCGAAGCTCGGAATGATCACCGCGATCAGACCGAGACCCTTTCCGTCCCCCGAAGCGTATTTCAGCGCGGCGGAGACCGCGGCGCCCGACGAGATGCCGCAGAGGAGACCCTCCTCCTTGGCGAGACGCCGCGCCATCTCGAGGGCCTCGTCGTTGCTGACGGTCACGATGGCGTCGAGCAGCTTGCGCTCGAGCACGTTCGGGACGAAGCCCGCGCCGATGCCCTGGATCACGTGCGGAGCGGGCTTGCCGCCGGAGAGCACCGGACTCGATGCCGGCTCGACCGCGACCGCCTTGAAGGAGGGCTTCCGGGCCTTCAGGAGCTGCGCGACACCCGTGATCGTGCCCCCGGTGCCGACGCCCGCGACGAGCGCGTCGATCTGGCCGTCGGTGTCCTTCCACAGCTCCTCGGCCGTGGTCTTGCGATGGATCTCCGGATTCGCGGGGTTGTTGAACTGCTGCGGCATGAAGGCGTTCGGGATCTCGGCGACGAGCTGCGTCGCCTTGTCGATGGCGCCCGGCATGCCCTTCGAGGGATCGGTGAGCACGAGCTTCGCGCCGAAGGCTCGCAGCACGGCGCGCCGCTCGGGGCTCATCGACTCGGGCATCGTGAGCACGCACTCGTAGCCCTTCACCGCGGCGACGAAGGCGAGCGCGATTCCGGTGTTCCCGCTCGTCGGCTCGACGATCACCGTCTCGCCCGGCGTAATCAACCCGTCGCGCTCGGCTGCTTCGATCATCGCGAGCCCGATGCGGTCCTTCACGCTGGCCGCGGGGTTCTGGCTCTCGAGCTTCGCCACGATCTGCGGCTTGACGCCGACTGCAACACGGTTCAGGCGCACGAGCGGCGTGCGGCCGATCAGCTCACAGACGTTGTTCGCGATGTTCATGGGGAGCCTCCTCGTCCGGCGACCCAGCATACTCGCCGCCTCCGGCCGTGTCACCGGGAAGCGCCCCGAAGAGCTGCTCGAGGAGCACCGTCGCATAGCTCCCGGGCGGGAGCGTGACGCAGACGCACAGACCCTCGGGCGTCGGCTCGAGCGCGAGGCCCTCGGGGCGCACGCGCAGCGCTCGCCGCGCGCCGCGGAGGCGGATCCCGCGCGGCGCCCGCAGGCCCTCCGCCGGGACCCCGTGGGAGTCGAGCGCGGCGCGCTCTCGCAGGGCCACGTCGCCCGCGGGCTCGATGACCTTCGTGCCGAAGATCGGGCCGGTCGCGCTGATCTCGAAGGCCGCCGCGCGGGGCGCCTCGCGCGCCGCGTCGTCGACGACGAAGAGGCCGCCGCTCGCATGGACCACGGCCACGTCGCCCCGCTCGACGCGATCGTAGACGTCGCCGCGTGCGGCGAGCACCGCGTTGAAGATCTCGGCCTGTAGCGCGGAGACGAGGAAACGCGCCGCACGGCGGTCGCGCGGTCCCGACTCGCCGCGCAGGATCCGCCGGCCGAGCTCGGCGTTGGCTGCGTCCCGGCCGAAGCGCTGCTCTCCGAAACGGTTCGGAAGCCCGCGCCGCAGCAGCTCCTCCGCACGCGACACGGCGGCAGCCGCGAGCGCCGGCGCGACGTCGCGCACGAGGATCCGGAAGCGGTTCCCACGCAGATGCCCGGTGCGCAGCTTGTGCGGGTGACGCGCCGCCTCGAGCACGCGAGCCCCGCGCAGTGGGATCTCGAGCGCCGCCTCGGGATCGAGGCCGGGAACGGAGAACCACTGCGTCGTCACCGCGACGCGATCCTTCCTCCCCGCATAGCCGACGTCCCGGGGTGCGACTCCGGCCGCGCGCGCCAGCTCGCGCACGATCTCCTCGGTCGTGCGCCCGACCTTCTCGACGCGCAGGAATGCGTGAGCGCCCTCCCCCGCGGTCGGATAGAGCGCGATCTCGTCGACCCGGAAATCCTCGGGGTGCGAGCGGATCCTCACCGGACGAGCGCCTGCGCGACCGGGGCGAAGGAACGCCGGTGGATCGGCGTGGGGCCGAGGCGGCGGAGCGCGGCGAGATGCAGGGGGGTCGGGTAGCCCATGTGGATTGCGAAACCGTAGCCCGGGTGGAGCGCGTCGAGCTCGCGCATCAACGCGTCGCGGTGGACCTTCGCCACGATCGATGCGGCCGCGATCGATGCGTCGAGTCCGTCGCCTCCCACCAGCGCCGTCTGTGCGCAGCCGAGGCGGGGCACCTCGCGCCCGTCGACGAGCGCGTGATCGGGAGGCGAGCGAAGCGCCGCGATTGCCCTCCGCATGGCCTCCTGCGCGGCCCGCAGGATGCCGACTGCGTCGATCTCCGCCGGGGCGAGCTCGGCGACAGCGACGGCGACGGCCTGGGCGTGGATCGCGGCGGCCAGGCGCTCGCGCGTGCGGGCCGCGAGCCGCTTCGAGTCGTCGAGGCCCGGCAGATCGAAACGCTCGGGCAGCACGACGGCCGCCGCCACCACCGGCCCGGCGAGCGGTCCCACCCCCACCTCGTCGACGCCGGCGACCACGCGCGCCCCCGCCGCGAAGAGGGACCGGCGCGGAGCGAGCAGCCGATCGATGCGGCGGGCTTCCGCCGCGCAGCACTCGGCGCGACGCAGCGCCGCCTCCGCGAGACGACGCGCCCCCGCACGCGGGTCTGCCTGCAGCGTTGCGACGAGCGTGCGCCACTCCGCATCCTGCGCGCCAGCGAGACGCCGGCGCAGCGCCGCGAGCGTGTCGCCCCGGCCTGCGGCCCTCACCTCTCCTCCCGCTCTTCGTCCGACCGGGTCCCGAGCCGCTGCTCCAGCGCGCGAACCCTTCGCAGCAACGAGGGAAGTCGCGCGAGCGCCGCCCAGCTGCGCTGGAAGGCCCGCAGCTCCCGGTGGGGCGAGCCCATCACGCGCTCCCCATCGGCAACGTCCCCGCGTACGCCGCTTTTCGGTCCCACGAAAGCGCGCTCGCCGATCCGGACGTGATCCTTGATGCCCGCCTGGGCCATCAGTAGCGCGCCGCGCCCGACGCTCGTGCTTCCAGCGATCCCGACCTGGGCCACCACGACGCTGTTCTCGCCGATCGTGACGTTGTGCGCCACCTGCACCAGATTGTCGATCTTCGCGCCCTTGCCGATCCTCGTCTCGCCCAGCGAACCGCGATCCACCGTGGTGTTGGCGCCGATCTCGACGTCGTCCTCCACGACGACCCGCCCGAGCCGGGGCAGCGTCTCGAGTCGCCCCTCCTCGTCCATCGCGTAGCCGAAGCCGTCGCCTCCGAGAACCGCACCGGGCTGGAGTACCACGCGGGCGCCGAGCAGCGTCCCCTCGCGCAACACGCAGCCGGCGTGGATCTGGCAATCGGCCCCGATCTCGACGTCCGCATAGAGCGTCACGCGCGCGTGGAGCACGCTGCGCGCGCCGACGCGCACGCGCGCGCCGACGCTGCAGCCAGGACCCAGCGCGGCGCTCGGGTCCACCCAGGCCGTCGGATCGAGACACGCCGACGGGTGTACCCCCGGCTCCGCCGCCCCGGGCGGGGCGATCCGGCGTGCGGCGCGGGCGAAGTCGAGGCCGGGGTTGGGAGAGCGAAGGGTCGGCCGACCGCCCGCGTCGAGCCCGGGCACCGCGATCAGCGCGCCCGCACGGCTCGCCCGCAACGCCTCCGCGAAGCGCTCGGAACGCGCGTAGGCGAGATCGAAGGGGCCCGCCTGCTCGAGTGCCGCCACGCCCGTGATCCACACATCCGCATCGCCCTCGACTGCGCGGCCGAGCTCCGCGGCGAGGTCGCCCAGCCGGATCCCGCTCACTAGCGCGCGACGAGGACCGCGATCGGGGAAGTGCGCACCACGGCGGCGGCGTTGCTGCCGAGGAAGTAGTCGGTGATCCGATTGCGCCCGAAGGCCCCCATCACGATCACGCTGGCGCGCACCTCGCGCGCCGAGTCGACGATCTTGACGTCGGGGCGCCCGAGCGTGGACGAGATCTCGCGCACCGGAACCGGCAGCGACCCGACGAGCCCGCGCACCTCGTCGAAGCGAGCGACCGCGCGCCCCTTGTCCTTCGAATCGACGAAGACGTGGATCGGCTCGCCGAAACGCGTTGCGAGGTGCACGGCGAGGGTCGCGCCGATGCGCGCTCCCGGCGAACCATCGAAGGCGAGCAGCAGCGGACCCGCGAGCTGCGCGCCCTGGGGCACGATCAGCGCTGCCTTCGCCGTCTTGCGCAGGATGCCGTCGGCAGTCGATCCGATCAGGCCGGTGCGGTAGCGCCCGTGCTGACCGTCGCGTCCGATCGCGATCAGATCGGCCTGTTGCCCCCGCTCGACCACGAGATCGTCGGCGATGCCCTGCAGCGCGTCCGAGTGGTACTCGACGCCCTCGGAGCGCGCGCGATCTCCGAGGCGGCGCAGCGAGAGATCCGCGCGGTTCTTCAAGTAGCTCGCGAACGCGTCGTTCGAAGCAGGCGCGAGGCCGAGCCCGTCCTCGCCGAGGCCCTTGGCGAGCCGGTCTTCGACGACAGAGATTCCATGAAGGCGCGCTCGCAGGCGTAGCGCGAGACTGGTGGCATATCGCTCCGCCGCGCCGCTGGGCTCGGATCCATCGGTGGCCATCAAGATCGTGGAGATCATGCCGTTCTGCTCCCGGCCCCCGAAGCCCCGCCCTCGGGGGCACGACGAGAGTACGGGATCCCCGCGGGACTAGTCAATCACTTGCAACGCGCGCTCGGGTGCCGCAATAGACCTGCCGTGGAGGAAACGGCCCTGCTGCGCGCGTACCCGGGGCTGCGCGCCCGCCTCCCAAGGCACGCCGCCATCCCAGCGGCAACGCCCATCGAGCCGCTGCGCCTGCCCGGCGTGCGAGAGGGTGCCCTGTGGATCAAGCGCGACGAGCGCTCTTGCCCCCTCTACGGGGGGAACAAGCCGCGCAAGCTCGAGTGGATCCTCGGGCATGCCCTCGCGCGCGGCTCGCGGCGTCTGGTCACGACCGGCGGACTCGGTACGAACCACGGGCTGGCGACTGCGATCCTGGGTCGCGATGCCGGCCTCGCCACGACGCTGGTGCTCGTCCGCCAGCCGATCACGCCGGCGGTACGGCGCGCGCTGGCACTCCAGGCGGCCTGGGGAGCGCGACTCGTCTACGGCGCGAACGTCCCCGGCGCGGCGCTTCAGGTACTGCGGGCGCTCGGCTCTTCCGCGCTGCGCGGTGAACGCCCGCACCTCGTCTCGGCGGGCGGATCGTCGCCCCGCGGCAGCGTCGGTTTCGTCTCGGCCGGGCTCGAGCTGGCGCTGCAGGTGCGCGAGGGAGTGCTGCCCGCCCCTTCGCATGTGTTCGTTCCCGTCGGAACCGGGGGCACGCTCGCCGGTCTCGTGGCGGGGCTCCGCCTCGCCGGCCTCGCGACGCGCGTCGTGGGCGTACTCGTGACGGACATCCTGCCACCGAACGCGGCGCGCCTCGCCGCGCAGGCGCGCGCAACCCTGCGCTTCCTGAATCGCCTCGATGCGAAGCTTCCCCGGCTCCCCATCGGCGCGAAGGACTTCGATCTCGTGCGCGACGAGCTCGGGCCCGGCTACGGAGCGTCGACGCCAGCCGCCGAGCGGGCGGTGCGCATCGCGGCCGAAGCGGGGCTCGCGCTCGAAACTACTTACACTGGAAAATGTCTGGCGGCCCTGCTGGCTCGGCTGCGTGCGGCCTCGCCGGGCGAGCCGGTCCTCTTCTGGAACACCTTCAATGCGGTCGACGTCGCGGCGACCGCGCCGCTGGCAGCGGACGAGGCCCTGCTTCCCCCGCGGCTGCGCCGGCTGCTGGCGCGCGCTTGAGCCGGTCGGCGGCGGGTGGTGGGAAGGGAGCCTGCGAACCCACCCGATGCCCCGCAGCACCCGGCGAGGCTTCCTGCGCCTGGCCGGCACGACGGCCCGGTCTAGGCGAGCGAGCGCCGCGGGTCGCGTCTCGGCGGCAGCCCGGCGAAGCAGCGCAGCAGGTCCGTCTCGGTGATCAGGCCGAGGAGCCGGTCGTTCTCGACCACCGGCAGGCAGCCGATCTTCTTCTCCGCCATCAAACGCGCGGCCGCCTCCACGCTTTCATCGGGGTTGACGACTACGGGCGGCGCCGACATGACCCGCGCGATCTCGACCCCGTGCAGGAAGGCACGCCGCCGGCCGTCGTCGATCCCCGAAAGATTCGAGAGGGAAGCGCGCAGCAGATCCCGCTCGGAAACGACGCCTACGAGCTTTCCGCCATGCACCACGGGCATGTGGCGCATGCGACCGAGCGTCATGATATCCTCAACGGTCGACAGCGTGTCGCTCTCGCTGATCGTGACCATGTAATCGGGCATGATGTCGCGGACGCGGGCGCCACTCATGGTATGAATCTACTCCATGGCGCAGGACCGGGGAAACGAAAAAGGGCGATCCCGGAAGGCCGGCGGAGTCGGGCGCGACGAGGGGTCCGACACCAGTGGGCGTCTCACCGCGCTCCCGGACCTGGTGCGCAAAGCCTTCACCCTCGGGCTCTCCGGGTTCTTCCTGACGGAGGAGGCGATCCGCAAGGCGCTCGGCGACACGATTCCCAAGGACTGGACGGATTTTGCCGTCGACCAGAGCGAGCGCGCCCGACGGGAGTTCCTCGAGCGTCTGAGCTTCGAGATCGCCCAGTCCCTCGACAAGGTGGACGTCGCGGCCGTGCTCCAGGAGCTGCTCCAGGGGCGCACCCTCGAGATCCGGGCGGAGATCCGACTGGGCGACAAGGAGCCCGGGCCGGGCCGCCACAGCGTGCAAGCGGCGCTCCGCCAGGATGAGGAGGAGCGGTGACCGGATCCCTGCCCCCCGCGGCCGCTGCGGGCCGGGGGAGCGAGGCGGTCGGCTGGGCTCTCGCGGCGGCGTGCGTGCTCTACGCCTTGCTGATCCATCACGGGATCGGACCCGGACCGGTGGGCGTCGAGCTGCGCTGGTACGAGCCCCGGGGCTTCCTGCTCGGTTGGAGCTGGCTCGGCTGGGCCTTCGGCAGCACGTCGCGGCTGATGCTGGTGCTCTCCCTGCCGGCGCTGGCCCTCGCCCTCGGCGTCGTCGGCACGAGCGCCTCGGCAGTGGCCCGTGCGATCTCGGTGGTCTGCGTGTTCGCGACGCCGCTCTTCCTCTTCTACGGCGACCGGGCCACCCCGGTGTGGCAGTGGTTCGGATGGCGCGGCTCGGCCGTGCTCGCGATGCTGGCCGTCTGCATCGGGCTCGCGTTCAGCGCTCCGCTACTCGCGGCAAGCTGGCTCCGCTTGCGCTGGCCGGCACGGATCGCCGTCTACTCTCCCTTTGCGCTCGGCACGATCGCCTTCCTGCGCAACGCCACGGGCACCGATCCCGATCTGCGCTTCAACCTCTCGCCGTGGCCTGCGGTACCGGTCTTCGGTCTCGAGGTGGTTGCGCTCTTCATCGGGACCTGGCTGCTGGGAATGGCCATCGGGCTGCGCGGCGTGGCCGAAGCGCGGCGCGGACCGGGGGGCCGCTCGCGCCTCGTGCTTGCGACGACCGTCGGGGTCGCGCTTCCGGTCGGCCTGCTCGCGCTGGGCTCCGAACTCTCGCTCTTCCCCTTTCGGGTCGGAAGCGCTGTCATCGCGGCGACGGCGCTCGTCACCGCCGCCGCGATCGGCCTCGCCTCGAGCCTCGCCGTCCGCGGCGCAAGCGACGAGACGCGCCTGCGCAGCCGAAGCTCGGGCGTAGGCGCCGCGCTGCTCCTGCTGCCGATCGTCGTCGGCCAGATCTGGGCGCGCGTCGACTACTGGGTGACGCGCGAGCAGCGCGCCCGCGAGATCATCGATGCGCTCCAGAGCTGGCTCGATCGCGAGGGCGTCTACCCGGAAGAGCTCGACGAGTTGCTGGAGACTGGAGATCTCGCTGCGATTCCGCGCCCCGCCATCGGCTTCGGCTTTCTGGGCGACTACGCGTTCCAGTATCGCAACTTCGGCACGAGCTTCCTGCTCGAATTTCCGGCGCCTCGCTGGGTCGAGTGCGCCTACACGCCCCCCTTCGAGGACGAGGAAGACGAGGAAGACGTGGAGGGCATCCTGCTCGCGGAGTCCTGGTCCTGCCCCTCGAAGCCGCCCGAGCTCTGGTAGAGCCGTGGCGGGAGTCCGAAAGAACGCTGCCCAGCGCGCCTACCGCGCGCGACGCATCGGCCTGACCTTCGGCCGCGTCTACCTCGGCATCCGCGCCCATCGCTTCCTCGCCCGTCGCTTGCGTCCCCACGACATGCCGGAGCGCTGGCGCCGCTTCCATCGCCAGAGCGCGCGAGCGATCTACGACACCGCCATCGATCTCCAGGGGCTGATCCTGAAGGGCTGCCAGTTCCTCGGATCGCGTGCGGACGTGCTGCCGCGCGAGTACGTCGAGGTGCTCGCGGGGCTCCAGGACCGCGTGCCGCCGCGGCCCTTCGCCGTGGTGAAGGCCTGCGTGGAGCGCGAGCTCGGCGTCGAGCTCGCGCAGGTCTTCCGCTCCTTCGAGGCCACCCCGGTCGCCTCGGCATCCCTGGCGCAGGTGCACGCGGCCGAGCTCCAGAACGGCGAGCGCGTGGCGGTGAAGGTGCAGTACCCGGAGATCGAGGCCCTGGTGCGCAGCGATCTCGCCAACGTGCGCACCCTGTTCCGGGCCGTGGGCCTGATCGAGGGCGATTTCGACCTGATGCCGCTCGTCGACGAGCTCGCGGCACAGATGCCGCGCGAGCTCAACTTCGTCAATGAGGGGCACAACGCCGAGGCGATCGGGCGGCGCTTCAAGGACCGCGAGGACATCGCGGTTCCTCGCATCCATTGGGAGTTCACGACGCGGCGCGTGCTCGTGATGGAGTACATGGACGGCATCAAGATCACGGACCTCGCGGCGTTGCGCGAAGCCGGGCTCGATCCCGCGCGCGTGTCGCAACTCCTCGTGGAGGCCTACTGCGAGCAGGTCCTCCAGCACGGCTTCTTCCACGCCGATCCCCACCCGGGAAACCTGCTGGTGCAGCGCCGGCCCTCGGGGGAGCCGCGGCTCGTCTTCCTCGACTTCGGCCTCGCCAAGGAGCTCCCACCGCGCTTCCGACAGGGTGCGGTGGACTTCGCGGCGGCCCTGCTGCGCGGCGAGCCCGACGCGATGGCCGAGGCGCTCCTCGCGCTGGGATTCGAGACGCGCGATGGCCGCCCGGAGGGGCTCGAAGAGATCGCGCGCTTCATGCTCGAGATCGGGCAGCGCTTCCGCCACGGAGTGCGCCGCGAGACGGATTTCGCCGAGCGCTTCGGACGCGAGATCCCGGACCGCATCCGCGAGAATCCGATCGTGCGGGTTCCCACGCATCTCGTGCTGCTCGGCCGGGTCATCGGCCTTCTCTCCGGAGTGAACCGCTCGCTCGATGCTCGGATCGACCTCGCGCGCGCGATCTTCCCCTACGTGATGGACGTGCGACGGAGCGAGTGATGCCGGGCACGTGGCACGCCCGGCTCGCGGCGCGCCTCGCCGCACCCGTCGACGGGGCGTCCATCGGCGCTTTCCGGATCGCATTCGGCGTGATCCTGCTCTTCGAGGTGCTCGACTACTTCCAGCGCGGCTGGATCGCGCGCTATTGGATCGACCCCGGCTGGCACTTCGCCTACTGGGGCTTCGAATGGGTCCGGGTGTGGCCGGGATCCGGCATGCTCTGGCACTTCGCTGCGCTTGCAGCGCTCGCCGCGTGCATCGCGCTCGGGCTCGCGACCCGCGCGGCGGCGGCACTATTCTGTGCCGGCTTCAGCTACGTGTTCCTGCTCGATCAAGCGCGTTACATGAATCACCTCTATCTCGTGTGCCTGCTCGCCGGCCTTCTGGCGATCGTGCCGGCGGGCCGCGCCCTCTCCTGCGACGCCCTGTGGCGCAGGGACGAGCGGGCAGCGTGGGTTCCCGCGTGGGCCCTGCTTCTGCTCCGCGCGCAGTTCGCGATCGTCTACGTCTTCGGCGGCCTTGCCAAGCTCAACCCGGATTGGATCTCGGGCGCTCCCATGCGCATGGTGCTGGCCGGAGCTCCGCCGCTCGGCCCGCTCGAGCCACTGCTGGCCAGTGAGTGGAGCGTGCGCTTCTTCAGCTTCGGCGGGCTCGGCTTCGATCTGCTGATCGTGCCGGCATTGCTCTGGAAGCCGACCCGGCCCCTTGCGGTGGCCGCATCGATCTTCTTCCACTTGTCGAACAGCTGGATGTTCCGGATCGGGATCTTCCCGTGGCTGATGCTCGCAGCCACGACGCTCTTCCTCGAGCCGGGCTGGCCGCGCCGCGCACTCGCGCGCCTCGGCCTGCCTGCGCGGCCCGGCAGCGCACCGGGCGCGAGCGAGCCCGCACCGAGCTGGCTCCTCGCGATCCTCGCGCTCTACCTCGCGCTACAGCTCCTGCTGCCGATGCGTCATCTCCTCTACCCGGGCGATCCGAGCTGGAGCGAGGAGGGCCACCGCTTCGCGTGGCGGATGAAGCTTCACGTAAAACAGGCATCGCGGCCCCGCTTCGAGATCGTCGCGGACGGCCGCCGCTTCGCCGTCGACGTCGATGCCCACCTCGCGCGCTGGCAGTCGATGCGCATGGCGACGCGGCCGCAGATGATCCACCAGTTCTGCCGGCAGATGGCAGAGAAGGTGCGCGCTCAGGGGGCCCGACAGGTGCAGTGCTTCGCCGACGTCCGCGTGGCGCTCAACGGTCGTCCGCAGCGGCCGATCGTCGACCCGACGGTCGACCTGGCGGCCGCGCCACGCTCGTGGCTCCCGGCCGCGTGGATCCTGCCGCTGCAGGAGCCGCTACCGGCTCCCCGGCGGCCGCCGCGCCGCCCGGCCACGAGCGGCGGCGACTGAGCGGGGACCTGGGTCGAGCAGGCGAGAAGCCAGGAGCTGCCGCCTCGAAGCGACTCCTCGGCGCGTGGATCCTAGACTTCCGAAGCCAGCTCCCCTGCCTCGCGGATGAAGGTGACGAAGGCCATCGAGGGTCGCTTCGACGACTCCCGCATCGCGAACTGGATTGCGTCGAGCTTCCAGCCGCGATGGGTCCATTCGTTCAGGATCTTCTCGAGGCTCGCGTCGCTGACCTCGCTCGTCTCGACGACCTTGTAGAGGATCGACACCCTCGCGCTCCTAGCCCCGGAGCTGCGCCGCGAGGTCCTTTGCGGCGTAGGTCAGCACCAGATCCGCACCGGCGCGCTTGATCGCGAGAACCGCCTCGTGCATCGCGCGCGGGCCCTCCAGCCAGCCTCGTTCCGCGGCCGCGTGGATCATCGCGTACTCCCCGGACACCTGGTACGCGGCGAGCGGCACGTCGAAGCGCCGGCGGGCCTCGGCCAGGATGTCGAGGTAGGGGAGCGCGGGCTTCACCATCAACAGGTCCGCGCCTTCCTCGAGATCGAGCTGCATCTCGCGCAGCGCCTCGCGCGCGTTCGGCGGATCCATCTGATAGCTTCGCCGGTCGCCGAAGCGGGGAGCGCTCTGTGCGGCGTCGCGGAAGGGGCCGTAATAGGCGCTCGCGAACTTGGCCGCGTAGGCGAGAATCGCGACGCCTTCGAAGCCAGCCGCGTCGAGACTGCCGCGGATCGCCGCGACCCGGCCGTCCATCATGTCGGAGGGGGCGACGATGTCCGCACCCGCGCGGGCATGGGAGAGCGCGGAGGCGGCGAGGCGCTCGAGCGTCGGATCGTTCGCCACGTCGCCGCCCTCTACGATCCCGCAGTGGCCGTGATCGGTGTACTCGCACAGGCACACGTCGGTGACGACGCACAGATCCGGGACCGAGCCCTTGAGCGCACGGGTCGCGCGCTGCACCACTCCGTCCTCGGCGTCCGCGCCCGAGCCGCGCGCGTCCTTGTCGTCGGGGATGCCGAAGAGCAGCACCGCCGGGATTCCGAGGTCTGCGACCGCCTTGGCCTCTTCCACGACCCGGTCCACCGAGAAGCGCTGGACGCCGGGCATCGAGACCACCGGCTCGCAAATGCCCCGCCCCTCCACGACGAAGAGCGGGAGCACGAGGTCGTCGCGCGACAGGCGCGTCTCTCTCACCATGCGGCGCAGCGTGTCCGTGCGGCGCAGGCGCCGCAAACGGGTGGTGGGAAAGCTCACGGTGTTCCTCCCGAGCGGCGGCGGGCGGCCTCGCAGAGCGCCGCGACGAGCTCCGTGGCGCCGGCGCCGGCCGGCACGGCGTCCGGCTCGATGCCCCGACGTCGTAGCGCCTCGGCAGTGACGGGTCCAATCGCGGCCACGAGGCAGCCCCGGAGCGCCTCCCTCGCCGGCGGGTCGAGGAGCTCGACGAGGATCCGCACCGTCGAGGGACTGGTGAAGGTGAGGGCCCCGATCTCGCCGCGCACGAGACGCCCGCAGAGCGCCGCTGCATCGACTGGCGCCGGGGACGTGCGATAGACCGCCACCGCGTCGACCAGCGCCCCGGCCTCGCGCAGTCGCTCGGGCAGGACCTCGCGGCCCTCCTCGGCGCGCGGGAGCAGGTAGCGCTGGCCGGCCGGGAAGCCGCGCGCCGCGATTGCGGCGGCGAGCCCTTCGGCGTCGTGCCGCTCCGCCAGCGGCTCCACGCAGAGCCCGGCCTCGCGGGCCGCATCGGCCGTGCGCGGGCCGACGCAGAAGACGCGGCCCGGGAACGCTCCGAGCGGCCGCCCGCGCGTGCGTGCGCGGGTGGCGAGCGCGCGTACCGCGTTCGCGCTCGCAAAGAGCAGGGCGTCGTAGCCATCGAGCGAAGCGAGCGCCGCGTCGACGCACGAGGCGTCCTTCGGCGGCTCGATCCGGATCAAGGGGATCAGCTCGGGCCGCGCTCCGGCGGCGCGCAGCGCCGCGGCGAGCCCTGCGGCCTGCTCCTCGGGGCGGCTCACGAGCACGCGCATCCCGAAGAGCGGGAGCCGCTCGAACCACGCGAGCTCCGCGCGCAGCCGAACCACCTGCCCCACCACCACGACGGCCGGAGCGGCGAGCCCGGCGGCTCGCGTGCGTGCGACGAGCTCCGCGAGCGGCGCCTCGACCACGCGCTGGGTCGGGAGCGCGCCATCCATCACGACCGCAGCCGGCGTCGCGGGATCGAGCCCGCTCGCGAGGAGCTTCGCGGCGATCTCCTCCAGGTTGCGCATCCCCATCACGATCACGAGCGTATCGGTCGCGCGTGCGAGCGCCTCCCAGCGCGTCGCGCGCGCGACGGCACTCGGGTCCTTGTGACCGGTCACGACCGCAAAGGACGCTGCGTGACGCCGGTCGGTGACGGGAATCCCCGCGTAGGCCAGCGCCCCCACCGCCGCCGAGATTCCGGGCACCACCTCGAAGTCGACCCCGGCCGCCGCGCAGGCACTGGCCTCCTCGCCGCCGCGCCCGAAGACGAAGGGATCCCCGCCCTTCAAGCGAACGACCCTGCGGCCCTCGCGCGCGAGGCGCACGAGCAGCGCGTTGATCTCCGGCTGGGCGCGCGTGGGCGCATCGTGCCCGCGTTTGCCGACGTCGATGCGCAGCGCCGACGCCGGCGCGAGCTCGAGGAGCTCGAGCGAGGCGAGCGCGTCGTACACCACGGCATCCGCCTCGCGGAGCGCCGCGGCTCCGCGCACCGTGATGAGATCCGGATCGCCGGGCCCCGCCCCGACGAGGATCACGCGCCCGGCCCTCGGAGCGCGGGGCGCCGAGCTCATGCGCCGCTCCGGAGCTCGGCGAGGAGCTCCCGGCCGCCGTCCGCGAGCAGCGCCTCTGCGACGCGCTGCCCCAGCCTCGCCGCCGCGGCGGCCGTCGACGCCCCCTCGGCACGGATCACGCGCCTCCCGTCCGTGGATACGAGCAGCGCGCGTAGCTTCAGCTCGTCTCCCACGCTCTCGGCAAGCGCTCCGAGGGGCACGAAGCAATCCGCACCAAGCCGGGCCAGGCAGCCGCGTTCGGCTGTGACCCGCGCGGCGGTCTCGGCATGCTCGAGGGCGGCCGCATCGCGCGCCACGGGATCGCCCCGTCGACCCTCGATCGCGAGCGCGCCCTGCCCCACGGCCGGCAGCATGCGTTCGGGCGCGATGCGTTCGTGGATCCGCTCCGCCAATCCGAGGCGCTCGAGCCCGGCGCAGGCCAGCACCACGGCGTCGAGGCCCTCGCTCTCGAGCTTGCGCAAACGCGTCGGAACGTTCCCTCGCAGCGGTACCACGACGAAGTCCGGCCGCGCGAGGTGCAGCTGCGCCGCGCGGCGCACGCTGCCGGTACCGACGCGCGCGGCGTGGGGCAGCGCGTCGAGGGTCGCGCCCAGCCTGCGAGCCACCAGCGCATCGCGCGGATCCGCGCGCTCGGGAAAGGCGACGAGCTCGAGGTCGGGATGCAGCTCGGCCGGGAGGTCCTTCGCGCTATGCACCGCGAGATCCGCCCGCCCATCGAGGAGTGCCTCCTCGATTTCCTTCACGAAGAGCCCCTTGCCTCCGACCTTCGCGAGCGAAATGGCCTGGATCCGGTCCCCGCTCGTCGAGAGCGGAACGAGCTCGGTGCTGACGCCGAGGGCTGCCTCGAGCAGGTCCGCGACGAGCCGAGCCTGCGCCAGGGCGAGCTCGCTCGCGCGCGTCGCAACGCGCACCCGCGTCATTCGCGGTCCGCGGGATCCGCGTCGCTCTCGGCGTCGAGGTCGAAGAGCACCCGCGCCACCTCGAGCATGGCCACGCCGTCCTCCCGCTCGGCAGCGCGACGCAGCTGGGTCACGGGCTCGTGCAGGAGCTTGTTCACGATGGAGCGGGTCAGGTGCTCGACCGCCTCTCGCTCGCCGTCGCCGAGCTGCAGACGCGCTGCGACGCGCTCGAACTCCGCCAGGCGAAGGGCCTCGGCGCGCTCGCGCAGGTGACGAATCGTCGGAACCGCGCGCAGCGCCGCGAGCCAGCCGTCGAAACGCTGCTTCTGCGCGTCGACGATCGCCTCTGCGCGCGCGCGCTCCTGCTGGCGCGCGTGGGCGTTCTCCTCGGCCATCGCGCCCAGGTCGTCCACGTCGTAGCGGTACACGTTGTCGAGGCGATCGATGGCGGGATCCGCGTTGCGCGGAACGCCGAGGTCGATCACGAAGACCGGGAGCTCCCGACGCGCGCGTAGCGCCGCTCCGACGAGCTCCGGCGTCAGCACTGGCGCACTCGCGGCGATGCAGCTGAGCACGAGGTCCGCGCCCGCGAGCAGGCGCGGGAGCTCGTCCATGCCGTGCGCCGTAGCGCCGCAGCGGGCCGCGAGCTCCGCCGCCCGCTCGGGCGTGCGGTTGGCCACCGCAATCTGCGCCAACCCCGCCCCGCGCAGCGCCTCGACGGCGGCCTCGACCATCTCGCCCGCGCCGATGAGGAGCGCGCGTTTGTCGCTGAGCTCCTCGAAGATCCGGCGCGCCAGTTCCACGGCGACGCGCGCCATCGAGACGGGGCGCTCCGCGATGCGCGTCTCGGTGCGCACGCGCTTCGCCGTGGCGAATGCCTGCTGGAAGAGCCGCGCCAGCACGGGCCCGGCAGCGCCGCACTCGGCCGCTCGTTGATAGGCCTGCTTCGTCTGGCCGAGGATCTGCGGCTCGCCGAGCACCATCGAATCGAGCGAGCACGCGACACGCAAGACGTGCCTCATGGCATCGCCATCGACATGCTCGTAGAGGCAGCCATCGAGCTCCTGCCCGAGGTCGTGTTCGGCGAGCTCGCGGCGCAGGAAGGAGCGGATCCGCAGGCGCGCCGCATCGAGATGACGGGTCGTCGCCACCACCTCGACCCGATTGCAGGTAGACAGCAGCACCGCCTCGTCGATCTCCTGGCTCGCGACGAGCTTGCGCAGCGGAGCTTCCGGATCGGCCACCGCGAGCTGCTCGCGCAGCCCGAGCGGTGCGGTGCGGTGACTCATGCCGACGAGCAGCACTCTCACGCGAAGAGCTCCACTCCGATCACCGCGAAGAGCAGGAAGACGAAGCCGCCCACGGCGCTCGCGGCCGCCTGGCGCGAGCCCTGATGCGCGCCGAAGCGCGCCGCGACGAGGAGTGCGCACACGCACCAGGCAAGGGCCGACCAGATCTCGTGGAGCGTCCCCGTCCAGGGCGTCCCGCGCTCGCTCGAGACCCAGAGCATTCCGGTGGCCACGCCGAGCGTGAGCAGCGGAAAGCCGAGGGCCAGGGCCACGCGATTCACCCGGTCGAGCGCCTCGAGAGAGGGCAGGGGCAGGCGCGCGTCGAGCGGACGCTTGGCCTTGAGCCGCCGGTGCTCGGTGAGAAAGAGGATCCCGGCGAGGCCGGAGAGGCCGAAGAGCGCGAAGCCGGCGCTCGCGAGCAGGACGTGCGCGTGCGGCCAGGAGCCGGCCCCCGCGAAGGTCGCGCGCGCGGGTTCGGACAGGCGCAGCGCCGCCGCAAAGACCCCCATGAAGGCCATCGGGGCAACCAGCACGCTGAGCCCCGCGAGCCTCGTCCGCCGCTCGAGCGCGAGGAAGGCGAGCACTCCGACCCAGGCCATGAACGAGAGCGCCGAGGCCTGATCCGTGAGCGGGGGGGGAGGATCGCCCCCGTGCAACAGCACGAGCGCCGGGAGATGGAGCAGCGCCGCCAGCGCGAGCACCCCCACCGACACCCGTTCGAGACGGGCAGAACGCTGCGCCATCCCTGCCCAGGCGACGAGCCCCGCGGCCAGATAGATGGCGGCGCTGAGCTGGTGTAGCTGCGCCGACATGCACGCAAAGGGTAGCGCGGTGGGGGTCGCTCGGGCTGGGGCGCCGGTGCTCCGGGTCGGGCTATTTGAGGGTGCGCAGGCGGTCCATCTGCTCGCGAATCTTTGCGGCGTCTCGGGTGGACTCGAAGATGCGGTAGATGGGCTCGCCGTAGAGGACGAAGCGGATCTCCTCGAGCGGCGTCTCGGTGGCCAGATGGGCTTGCGCCTCCTCGAGCAGGATCTCGGCACAGCGCTGGGCAGAGAGCCCCCCGATGCCGGCGCCGAGCGCGGGGATCGCGAGCGTGCGGCAGCCGCGCTCCGCCGCGAGCTCGAGGCTGCGCCGCACGCA
>CAYPSI010000008.1:0-35072 GCA_964413375.1 uncultured Spirochaetales bacterium
GAAGGCTGCGCCGCGGGCGACCGGCTCGCCGGCCTCGTCTCCCCGGTGGTTGCAAGAAATCAAGTGAACTGGTCGGGCCGGCGAGATTCGAACTCGCGACCCCCAGACCCCCAGTCTGGTGCGCTAACCAGGCTGCGCTACGGCCCGACGGGGCGTTGGTAGCGGGTGGCGGGGCTTCTGTCACCCCGCAGGCCTTGGCACCGGCGGGGTCAGTCGAAGACGACGTGGCGGTGCTGCGCGTCGATCTCGAGCGTGCGCTCGACCAGACGCCCGTCGGGGAGCTGCGCCCGGAAGGTGTGCGGGCCGGGTCGCAGCGGGATGCCGGCCAGCGGGGTCTCGCCGACGTCGACACCGTCGATCTCGATGCGGGCCCAGGGGCTCGCGTTGACGTTGACCGCCAGGGTACCGGCGGGCGCGGCAGCGGCCGTGGCCAGCGCTCCCACCGGCGAGGGATCGGCGGGCTGGCTCTTCGCCAGGTCCGCAGCCTCGGCAGGTGGCGACGGGGGGGCCGGAGGGTCTCGCCAGATCAGCAGCGCGAGCACCAGCGCGGCCCCGGCTGCGACGAGCACCCGGCCGAGGGGGAAGCGGCGCAGCGTGGAGGCGCCCTCGGGCTCGAGGATCGCGGTCTGCGGGGCTGCTTCCGGCGGCCCGCTCGCGGCGATGGGGGCGGCCTCCGGGAGAGGGTCGGCGTAGGCGGCGATCTCGTCCTCGAGCACCTCGATGCTGCCGCGGCGCGCGAACGCCTCGACGGCGAGGTGCAGCCGGCGCGGGTTTCCCTGCGCCACCTGGTGGAGCGCCTCGAGGGTGGTGGCGTCGAAGCGAGCGCGCAGCGATTCCGAGACATTGGCCCGGCGCAGCTTCCAGCCGACGTACTCCGCGGTCTCGTCCATCGACATGCCCGCTTCGAGCTCGACACAGCGAACCGCTCCGATCGCGCGCAGCCGGCGCGCGGTCTCCGGGCCTGCGGGCGCGGCCATCGCGAGGCGCAGGCCGCCATGCGTCTCGGCGACGAGCTGACCGAGCCAGCGCGCGCTCGCCTCGGGCATGCCATCGACGTCGTCGACCAGGAGCAGGCAGGCCTGCTCCTTCTCGCGCAGGTGTTCGAGCCACGCGCGGAGCAAGCCGGACGCATCCTCGCCCGCCGGTGCGCCGAGGGAGTGCGCGATCCAGGTGCAGATCTCCTCGGGCCCGAAGCGGGGATTCGGCAGGTAGACGCTGCGCAGACCCGGAGCCGAGCGTTCCGCGAGCAGATGCAGCAGGAGCGTCTTGCCGACGCCCGCGGGTCCCAGGATCGCGATCCGCGCGCCGGCCGCCTGGACGCCGGCGACGAGCTCGGCGAGCACGCGCTCGGTCGCCGCGCGCGGCACGTAGGCGCCCGTATCGGGGGTGAGCCCGAAGGGATCCGGCAGCGCGGGCGATCCGCTCATCGCGAGCGCCGCGGCTCGGCACGCACCGAGCGGAAGACGCGGAGGACTTTCGGGGAGGTGGCGGCCGGGTCGAGATCGAGCGCGGGCTCGGCGCTGAGCGCGCGGCGAAAGCACTCGCGCGCCGCGTCTTCACGCTCGAGCGCCACGTAGGCCGTCGCTGCCGCGACCTCGAGCTGCGCGCGCAGCAGCTCGCCCTCGCCGTCCCCGAGCGCCTCGCGCAACGCGTCGCTGCGCGCCGCGGCCTCCTCGAAGCGGGCCGCGCGCAACAGCGCATCGACTTCGGCCACCGCACTCGCGGGCGGGGCGCTTCGCTCGGCGCTGCCCTCACCCGGAGGCGCCGGTGCGGGCACTGCGAGCCCGGGCGAAGCGACGCCGCAGAGCAGCGCCCACGTGGCAGCGCCCGCCCTCGCATAGCTCCAAGTATGCAGCTGCACCTGCCGCCCCATCGCGGGCAGTGTAGGGCACGCCCCGTGCGCAGCCTCCCATGCCGATCTACCCTTCCGGGGCCGCAGAGGAGGCCCATGAGCGAGCGATCCACGGTGCGTCACCCCGTCACGCAGATCGGGGTGCGACTGCGCGTGGGCTCGAATCTGCTCTCCGCGTCCGACGATCCGCTCTTCCTGGGCTTGCGCGGCCCGGGCGGGCGAGAGTTCCGGCTCGCCAGGGCGCATGGCTCCGTCCTGCGCCGCGGGCACGAGGATCTCTTCCTGCTCGGTCCCGCGGATGATCCCGACACGAACGTCGCCCACGCGGAGCTGAACGATCCGACCAGCCCCGCGATCGAGTCCTCTGCGATCGAGAGTGTGTACCTTCGCAAGGGTTTCGACCCGATTCCGAACGTGCGGGCGCTCGGTGAGCTCGACGACCGTCTCGAGATCGTCGAGGTCGCGGTCGAGGTGCATGCGCAGGGTCGGCCCAAGCCGCTGCGCTTCGAACGCTCCGGTTCGCACTGGCTCGGGCTGGTCTGCGGTCTCTCGCTCGAAGTCCCACCGAGCGACGAGGCCTCATGAAGCGGCGGCCCCGGCGCCGCTGGCTGCTGGTGCTCCTCGCTTCGACCCCGGCGGTCGCGGCCGCCCGGGCCGCGGAGGATCCCGCCGCGGCCGGCGCCTACTGCCCGCTGCCCCCACCCGGAGAGAAGCCTCGCTGCCTCGATCCGGCGCAGACGACCTACGCGGAGTTCTTCGAGGCGCTCGAGAGCGGCGTCCCGGGCGAGGAAGTGACCGCGCGCCTCGATGCGGATCTCGTCGCCGGGCACGGGTCCGAGAACGCCTACCTCGCGCTCTCCTCGGTGGCGTACGGATACTGGCGCCTCTCCGAGCGCGCGGCCGACGCGCAGATCGACCCGGCACTCGCGGCGCGTCTCGAGAGCTGGAACGCGCTGCTCGGCCAGGCCTATGCGGCGAGCCCTGCGGATGACCCCTATCGCGCGGCGATGCGCGAGGCCGCGCTCGATCTGCGGCGCCGCGCGCCGCCGGTGCGGCTGCGCTGCGTCGACGCCTCGGGTGCCACGGCCGAGTGCGACTCGACGGAGGCCGTGATGCGCGGCATCGATACGGCTTCGGGCGAGGTCGGGCTGCGCGGCGCGGTCGAGCGGCTGCTCGAGCGGATCTTCGGAGACGAGGACTCGTGAGCCGATTCCTGTCGCGGATGCTCGGGGCGTCGCTGCTGCGGGCGCATACCTTCGAGGAGGTGGAGGCCGACCCGAAGTCGCTGCCCCAGGCCAGCCTCGTCGTGATGCTCGCGTGTGCGGCGATCGCTGCGGCCAGCTGGGCGCAGGGCCTCCAGGCAGGCGTCGTCGGCCGCAGGCTCGCGCTTCAGGTGCTCGTGGCGGGCCTGCTCCCGGCGTTGGGCTGGTTCGTCGGGTCGGCGCTGGCCTACATGATGGGAGCGAGCTTCCTGCGCGGCCCGCATACGGCGACAGATTATCGCGAGGTGCTGCGCACCACGGGCTTCGCCCTCTCGCCCGGGATCTTGCGCGCGTTCGCGTGGCTGCCGCCCGCGTCGCTCGGGCTCGGCATCGATCTCGGCGCAACGCTCTGGATGCTCGTGGCGGGCGTGATCGCCGTTCGCCAGGCACTGGATTTCGGTACCTGGGCGGCGCTCGGAACCTGTGTCAGCGCGGCCGTGCTCTTGTGGCTGCTGATGTGGGGGCTTTCGGTCGCGCCGCTTCCGGTCTGATGAACTTCGCTCGGCTGCGCCTCGCTGCGCGCTGCGCTTGCGTGATCGACTTCGCTCGGCTTGCTTAGAGCATTGCGCGGATCGCGCGAAGCTCGTCGCGGATCCGCCGGTAGCGGGAGCGGTGCTCGGTTTCGACCGAGAGGGTCCCCGCCTCGAGGGCTTGACCGACTCCCATCTCGCGAAGCTTCTTGCGCGCGCCGGCGATCGTGAAGCGCTGGTCGTAGAGCAGCTTCTTCACCAGCAGGATGATGTCGATGTCGCGGCGGCGGTAGAGGCGCTGCTTCGAACGCGACTTCTGCGGCGCCATGAAGCGGAACTCGGATTCCCAGTAGCGCAGCACGTAGGGCTTCACATCGGTGAGGCGGCTTACCTCCCCGATCCGGTAGTAACGCTTGTCGGAAGCATCGGGCTCCTCACCCGTCCGGCCCTCGACCCGATCCGCCATCGACCCCTCCTACGCGCGCTTCGCGCCTGCTGGATCAATCGTCGTCGTCGTCGTCGTCGCTTCCGGGCGGCGGCGGTTCCTCTCCGTTCAAGATGTTCTTCAGCACGAGGCTCGGCTTGAAGGTCAGCACGCGGCGCGCGTCGAGCAGGATCTCCTGCCCCGTCTGCGGATTGCGGCCCTTGCGAGCGTTCTTCGGGCGCACCACGAAGTTCCCGAAACCGGAGATCTTCACCTTCTCGCCTTGCGAGAGCGTGTCCTTGATCGCCTCGAAGACCTTCTCGACGAGCTCCGCCGACTCCTTCTTCGAGAAGCCGACCTGCTCATAGATCTGCTCGACGATGTCGGCCTTCGTCATGTCCTCCCCCTCCTCGCGACGGGTGCTAGCGCAGCTTCCCGTCGAAGCGTCGTTCGAGCACGCGCACGACCCGATCGGTCGCCGCGTTCACCTCGTCGTCCGTGAGCGTCCGATCCGGACGTTGGAACACCAGCCGGAAGGCCAGGCTCGTGCGGCCCTCGGGCACTCCGCGGCCCTCGTAACGGTCGAAGATGTCGGCCGACACGAGGCTCGGCCCACCGCTCGCGCGAATCGCCGCGAGCAGCTCGCCGGCCGGTCGCTCGCGGTCGACGACGAACGCGAGATCGCGTCGCACCAACGGGAAGCGCGAGACCTCGCGGTACTCCGGACGCCGCGGCGACGCCAGCAGCAGCGCCCCGAGGTCGATCTCGAACACCGCGCACGCGACGTCGATCTCGAAGCCCGCGGCTACGTCGGGGTGGAGCTCACCGAGTGCGCCGATCACCCGACCTCCTGCCCGGATCTGCACCGCCGCGCCCGGGTGAAGGTAGGGCGGGGGTTCCACGGGCGTCGTTTCCAGGTCATAACCTAGCGCGCGGAAAAGGGTTTCCGCGACACCTTTCAACTCGAAGAAGAGCGGCGGACGGGGGGAGGCCTCCCAGAGGCGCGGGGTGGCGGGGGCAATCACCACGCCTGCGGCGTGAAGCGGCTCGGCGGGGAGCTCCCCCGGCGGGCCAGGCAGGAAGACACGGCTCACCTCGAAGAGGCGCACGCGCTCCGCCTGCCGCGCGAGGTTCTGGCGGACCAGCGCAAGCAGCGACGGTACGAGGGTGGTCCGGAGGCAGGGCTCCTCCTCCCGGATCGGGTTCTGGATCCGGATCGGGTGCCCGCGCGGGTCTTCGGGCTCGAGCCGGAGCTTCGCGAGCTCGCTCGGCGCGAGGAAGGGGAAGGAGACCGTCTCACACAGACCGGCCGTCACGAGCGCGTCGCGCGCCCGCTCGCCGAGCTCCCAGGTAGGCGGCACGCTCGAGGGCAGCAGCGCCGCCACCGGGTCCGTGGCCGGGATGCGGTCGTAGCCGTGGAGGCGCGCCACCTCCTCCACCAGATCCTCGGGCAGGTGCAGATCGTTGCGGTGGCTCGGGATCGCCCCGACCAGCGTGCCGGCCGGCTCCTCGGAGCAGCGGATCCCGGCCCGCTCGAGGCACTCCTGCATCGCGCCCAGGCTGAGCGCGGTTCCGAGCAGGCGGTTCGCGCGCGCCACCTCGAGGCGCACTTCCGGGGTCGCGCAGGGGGAGCTCCCCCGTACCTCGATCGCCCCGGGGGCCACCTCGCCACCGGCGAGCTCGGCCAGCAGCCGAGCGGCGCGATCGGCGGCGCGCCGGACGCCCTCGCGGTCGATGCCGCGCTCGAAGCGGTAGGAGGCCTCGCTGCGAAGCCCATGGCGGCGGGCCGCGAGGCGTACACAGGTCGGGTCGAAATGCGCGCTCTCGAGCAGCACGTCGCGGGTCTCGGGGCCGACCTCGCTCCCCGCGCCGCCCATCACGCCCGCGAGCGCCACCGGCTGTCGGGCATCCGCGATCACGAGATCGCGCGGGTCGAGCTCGCGGACGACTCCGTCGAGCGTCTCGAGCTTCTCGCCCGACGCCGCCATCCGCACGCGGATCTCGCCCCCGGCGAGGCGCGCGAGATCGAAGGCGTGCAGCGGCTGGCCGAGCTCGAGCAGCACGAGGTGGGTCACGTCGACCACGTTGTTGATCGAGCGCAGCCCGGAGGCCTCGAGGCGGCGGCGCACCCAGTCGGGCGACTCGCCCACCCGGACCTTTCGCACGATGCGCCCGACGTAGCGATGGCAGGCGTCGGGCGCGTCGATGCAGATGCGGAGCGCAGCCTCGGCGGGCGCGCCCGCTTCGGGCGGCTCCGTTGCGGGCAGTCGGAGCTCGCCGCCGAAGAGCGCGCGAACCTCGCGCGCGACACCGAGCAGCGACGCCGCATCGCCCCGGTTCGGTGTCAGGCCGAGCTCGAGCACGCCTCCGGAGGCGCCGATCACCGCGGGCAGCGGCGCTCCGATCGGCGCCTCGGGCGCCAGCACGAGGATCCCCGCGTGCTCGTCGCCGAGACCCAGCTCGCGGCTCGAGCAGATCATGCCGTTCGAAACGACGCCGCGGATCTTGGCGCGGCCGAGCATCGTCCCGTCGGGCAGGCGCGTGCCGGGGAGTGCCACCGCCACTTTTTGACCGGCGGCGACGTTCGGCGCGCCACACACCAGCTCGACGGGGTCGCCCTCCCCCACCTCCACGCGGCAGACCGAGAGGCGATCGGCGCCCGGATGGGCGCGTCGCTCGAGCACGAGGCCCACGCGGATCGCCGAGAGATCCGGCCCCGCATGCTCCACCCGCACGTCTTCGAAGCCGCCCATCTCGAGGCGCTCGGTCAGGAGCGACTCCTCCGGCAGGTCGACCCACTCGGCGAGCCAGTCGAGTGCCAGGCGCATCAGAACTGCTCCAGCACGCGCACGTCGTTCTCGAAGAAGGTGCGCAGCGCCGGCACGCCGTAGCGCAGCAGCGCGGTGCGATCGATGCCCATCCCGAAGGCGAAGCCCTGCCAGCGCCGCGGGTCGATACCGCAGCGCTCGAGCACGCGCGGATGGATCATCCCGCAGCCTCCCCACTCGAGCCAGCCGCCGGTCGCCATCCGGAAGTCCATCTCTGCGGAGGGCTCGGTGAAGGGGAAGTGGTTTGCGCGAAAGCGAACCTCGACGGAGTCGCCCATCAAGAAGCGCGCGAAGGCGTGCAGGATGCCCTTCAGGTCGCCGAAGCTGACCCGCTCGTCGACCAGGAAGCCCTCGATCTGGTGGAACATCGGGCTGTGTCGCGGGGAGAGGTCGTGGCGGTAGACGCGCCCCGGTGCGACGAAGCGGAAGGGCGGCTGGCGGCCCGTCATCGTGCGGATCTGCACGTTCGAGGTGTGGGTGCGCAGCAGCTTCCCGCCCTCGACGTAGAAGGTGTCCTGTTCGTCGCGCGCCGGGTGCTCGGGCGGGATGTTGAGCGCCTCGAAGTTGTAGTAGTCCGTCTCGACTTCCGGGCCCTCCTCGACCGAGAAGCCGAGCGAGGTGAAGAAGCGCACCATCTCCCGCCGCACCTGCGTGATCGGGTGCAGATGCCCGAGCGGAGGCGCGGCCCCCGGGAGGCTCGCGTCGAGGCGACCCGAGGCGAGTGCGTGCTCGCGCACGGCCCCGTCGAGTGCCGCGCGCCGCTCGGCCGCGCAGGCCTCGATGCGGTCGCGAAGCTGATTCACGGCCTGTCCACGCGCGGCCCGGGCTTCGGCGTCGAGCTCGCCGATCGAACGCAGCAGCGCCGAGACGGAGCCCTTGCGTCCGAGCAGGCGCGCGCGCGCCTCCTGCAGCTCGGACAGGCTGGCGGCGCCGGCGATCTCCGCGCGCGCCGAGGCTTCCAGCCGATCGAGCGTCTCGGCATCCCCCGACACCGGCGGCGCTCCGCTCAGCTCGCCGGGGGCCTGGCCAGCTCGGCGAGGGCGCCAAAGGCGCGCGGATCGGAGACGGCGATGTCGGCGAGCACCTTGCGATCGATCTCGACCCCGGCGCGCTTGAGTCCGTTGATCATCCGGCTGTACGAGAGCCCATGCTCGCGCGCCGCGGCGTTGATGCGCACGATCCACAGCCCGCGGAACTCGCGCTTGCGCTGCTTGCGATCGCGGTAGGCGTACTTCCAGCCCTTCTCGACGGCCTCACGCGCCACCTTGATCAGCCGGCTGCGCGCTCCGACGTAGCCCTTGGCTTCTTTCAGGATCCGGTTGTGGCGTCGCCGGGTGGTGACGCCGCGCTTGACTCTGGACATGCTCGCCTACCTCGTTCTCGTTCCTGAAGCGTTCCTGGGTCGTTCCCGGATCGTCAGAGCGTGGGAACCATCTGGCGGACGCGGCGCACGTCCGAGGGGTGCACCAGCGCATTCTTGCGCAGCCGGCGCTTCCGCTTGCTCGATTTCTTGGTGAGGATGTGCTGCTTGTTGGCGCCGGCTCGCATGATCTTTCCGGTGCCCGTCCGCTTGAAGCGCTTGGCGGCTCCGCGGTGTGTCTTCATCTTAGGCATTCTGGTCTCCGTCACCCTGCGGCTGCGGAGGAGTCTCGGCTTGCACCACCGCCGCCGCCTCCACCTTCTGTGCCTTCCGCTCGACCCGGAGCGCCTCCGCGACGGCGTCGCGGTTCGGAACCAGGATCATCGAGAGGAAACGACCTTCCATGCGCGGCGGATTCTCCACCGTCGCGATCGGACCGAGCATCTGCGTCACGCGATCCATCTGGCGGCGGCCTAGCTCGCGATGGGCGAGCTCGCGGCCGCGGAACATCACGGTGACCTTCACCTTGTCACCCTCGACCAGGAAGCGCCGCGCGTTCTTGAGCTTCGTTTCGAGGTCGTGGTCGTCGGTGCGCGGCCGGAGCTTCACTTCCTTGAGCGAAGCCGTGTGCCCGCGTCCCTTCGCCGTCTTCTTCTTCTGCTCGTACTTGTAGCGCCCGTAGTCCATGATCCGGACTACCGGCGGCTTCGAGCCGGGTGCGACCTCGACCAGGTCCAGACCGGACTCCACCGCCTTTGCGAGCGCTGCCTCGGAAGTCATCACGCCGAGCTGCTCTCCCTCGGCACCGATGACCCGGATCTCCCGTTCCCGGATCTCCTCGTTGACCCGGGGTCCATCCTTGCGTGCGGCCCTTCTGAACTCCGCCAGATTTATTCCTCCCTTTCGGGGCGCCCGTGGCGCCGTTCCTTCACGTCTCGCACGAGCTCGGCCAGGAGCTCGTCCACCGCAACGGCTTTCTCGCCGCCGGCGCCATGCCGGCGCCGGGGCGTCGCGGTGCCCGCCGCCTGCTCTTGATCCCCCACCACCAGCATCACGGGAATCTTGCGCAGTTCCGCTTCGCGAATCTTGAAGCCGAGTTTTTCGCCTCGCTGGTCGACGGCCGCCCGCAGGCCGGCCTCCGCGCAGCGCTGCTCGACGCTGCGGGCATAGGCCAGGTGACGGTCGGTGATGGGTAGCACCAATACCTGTAGCGGGGCCAGCCAGAGCGGAAAATCCCCCCCGGTCATCTCCGTGTAGAGCGCGAGGAAGCGCTCGAGAGAGCCCAGGATCGCCCGGTGGAGCATCGCGGGGGTGTGCAGCTGGTCGTCGGCCCCCACGTAGCGCAGCCCGAAACGCGTCGGCATCGCCACGTCGATCTGGAGGGTCGAGAGCGTCCAGGGGCGGCCCAGCACGTCCCGGAAGTCGCACTCGACCTTCGGCCCGTAGAAGGCGGCCTCCCCGGGCTTGACCCGCCGCCCGAAGCCGGCCCGCTCGACGGAGCCCAGGAGCTGCTCCTCGGCCCGGTCCCAGTCCGCCGCCTCGCCGAGGAACTCCTCGGGCCGGGTCGAGACCGCGACCTCGACGCCCTGGAGGCCCAGCGCCTCGTAGACCTCGCGGGTCATCTCGAAGAAGCGGTCGAGCTCCTCGTCCACCTGCTCGGGGGCGAGGAAGATGTGGGCGTCGTCCTGCGCCATCGAGCGCACCCGCGAGAGGCCCGTGAGCGTGCCGCTGCGTTCGTTGCGGTGCAGCCGCGAGAACTCCGCGAAGCGCACCGGGAGCTCGCGGTAGGAGTGGCGGCGGGTCGCGAAGAGGTGGCAGTGGCCGGGGCAGTTCATCGGCTTCACGGCGAGCTCTTCGCCCTCGTCGCCCTGCATCAGGAACATGTCGTCGTGGAAGAGCTGGTAGTGGCCCGAGGTCTTGAAGAGCTCCGTCCGGAAGACCTGCGGCGTCATCACCTCCTGGAAGCCGTACTTCGGATAGAGAGCGCGGATGAAGTCGATGAGCCCGTTGTAGAGCACCATGCCGCGCGGCAGGTAGAAGGGAGATCCCGGCGAGATCGGATCGACGTGGAAGAGCTCGAGCTCGGCGCCCACGCGACGGTGATCGCGGCGCCTGGCCTCCTCCTGGCGCGCCACGTGCTCCTCGAGCTCGCGGCGCGACGCGAAGGCGGTGCCGTAGATGCGCTGGAGCATCGGGTTGCGCTCGTCCCCGCGCCAATAGGCCCCGGCGGACTCGAGCAGCTGGAAGGCGCCGATTTGATCGGTGCGCTGCAGGTGCGGCCCGCGACACAGATCGACGAAGGAGCCGTGGCGGAAGAGCGTGATCTCTGCGCCCTCGGGGATGTCGCCCAGGCGCGAGAGCTTGAGCTCCTCGCCCATAGCGGAGAAGATCGCGCGCGCCTCTTCGCGGCTCACCACCTCGCGTGTGAAGGGGCTCTTCTCCGCGAGGATCTTCCCCATCTCCTTCTCGATCTGCTCGAGATCCTCGGGCGTGAAAGGGCGCGAGACCAGGAAGTCGTACTGGAACTTCTCGGAGTGGTCGGAGCGGCCGACGTCGATCTGCACTTCTGGAAAGAGACGCTTCACGGCGTCGGCCATCACGTGCTCGGCCGAGTGACGGATCACCTCGCCGGCAGCAGGGTCGCGGTCGGTCACGATCTCGAGGCGCGCGACGTCGGCGCGCAGCGGCGAGCGCAGATCGACGAGCTGGCCGTCTACGCGGCCCGCCAACGCGGCGCGAGCGAGGCCCTTCCCGATGCGCTCGGCAACCGAGAGCACGCTCGACCCCGCCGGCACCAGGAGCGCCTTGCCGTCCGGCAAGCGGACCTGGATCTCGCTCATCGGTGCGGGCGGTTCATCACGTGACGCTGCTCGAGAAGTTGGAGGGCCTTGGTAGGCACGGGCGGGATTGAACCGCCGACCCCCACCGTGTCAAGGTGATGCTCTACCACTGAGCTACGTGCCTCTGCATCCCCTAAGGACGCGAAATCCATACCGTTTTTGCCAAGGACTGTCAAATGAGCGCGCGGCGGGACAGCGGCGTCCGCGACTACGGGGCCCCGCCGAGCGGCGAGAGGAAGCGCGCCCTCAACGTGAGGGAGGCGGCGTCGGAGGCGACGGGCTCGAGTCGGAGCTCGGGCGGGGCCGAGCGCACCAGGGAATCGAGGAGCTCTCGCGGCGGGATCCGGCTCTCGACCTCGAGCACGGCACGCCCTCGCTCCATCTCGACCGGGACGGCGCCGCGGACGCCGAGGTCGTCGAGCAGGGTTCGCACGGCCTGGTAGCCGGCGTAGCCGTCGAGGGCCTCGATCACGACGCGCAGGCGCTCTCGCGGCGCATCATCCCCCGCGGGAGGCACGAGGAGACCTGCGCGCTCGAGGCTCTGGCGCACGCGGGCCACGTCCACCTGGGCCTGCACGACCATCACGTACTCGGTCACGACCCCCTGCTCGTCCACCAGCAGCGCCGGACCCTCACCGCGGTCCTCCACGATCCGGAAGCGGTTCGCGTAGGCCCGCGGGTCGGAACCGAGCGCCTGATCCACGGCCGGCCCGATCGCGGCGGGATCGAGCTGCGGCAGCAGCTCGAGGGCGACCTGTCGCACGGCCTCACCCAGCGCCGCGCGCAGCGCCGCATCGCGCGGGGTACCGCTGCCGCCCTTCGAGCCGCCCTTGACCGGGACGGCCCCCACGCCCTCGACGAGCCGCTCCTCCGCGCCCGAGGCCGCTCCCGCCGCCAGCGCGAGCGCCAGCGCGAGCGCGAGCAGCGAGGGGGCAATCCAGCACCCGCGCAGGTGGCGCGCGCGCATCAGACCGCGAGCTCCGCGACGTCGCGTCCGAACAGGCCCGCCAGGTCCTCGAGCAGGCGCGTCCCGGCGCGCACGCCGCCGATCGCGGGCAGCGCCAGCAGCGTCTCGCTCTCGCCGGGGATCACCAGATGGAGCACCACTTCGCATTCGCCCGGATGCTGGGACAGGATCTGGCGCAGCGCCAACAGGCGGTCGCGCGAGGCCTCCTCGGCGTGGACGCGCAGCCGCAGCTGCGTGGTGAGACGCTCCTCGGCCCTCTCGAGCTCGAGGATCTCGCGCACGAGCAGCTTCGGCGGGTCGTTCTCCTCGAGCTGTCCGGTGACGAGCAGCGGTGTCGGCCCCTGCCCGCCTTCGCTGCCGCTGGCGCGCTTGAGCAGGCTTCCGAACTGCGCGTAGGGCTCGGCGAAGACCACGAGGTCGAAGCTGCCGTCGAGGTCCTCGAGCGTGCCGAAGGCCATCAACGCCCCGCGCCGCGTGCGCGTCTCGCGCAGCGCCGTGAGGATGCCGCCCACGCGCACGTCGCGCCCCTGCTTGCCTTGCGTCTGCGTGGAGCGCGTATCGACGAAGCGCGCGAGCTGGGTCGCGACGGCCGAGAGCGGGTGGCCCGTCACGTAGAAGCCGAGCACCTCCTTCTCGTTCTCGAGCCGCTCGCGCTCGGCCCACGCCGGTGCATCGGGGAGCTCCGGGTCCGGTGCGAGCGGCCCCGCGCCTCCCCCGCCAAAGAGGCTTCCCTGTCCGATCTCGCGGTCGCGCGCGGAGGCTGCTCCCGCCTCGAGTGCCGCGTCGAGGGCGGCCCATACGGAGGATCGCGAGGGGTGCAGGCCATCGAAGGCTCCGCATTTCACGAGGCTCTCCACCACGCGGCGGTTCACGCGCCGCCCGTCGATGCGCCGGGCGAAGTCGTAGAGCCCCGTGAAGGGTTCCCCCGCGCCGCGGGCCTCGAGGATCGCCTCGATCGCCCCCTCGCCGACGTTCTTCACGCCCGCGAGTCCGAAGCGGATCCCCTCCGCCACCACGCCGAAGTCGCGCGCGGACTCGTTCAGTTCCGGCGGCAGGATCTCGATCCCGAGCTGGTGCGCGTGCGCGATGTAGCGGCCGAGCTTGTCGTGGTTGCCCGCTTCCGTCGACAGCAGCGCCGCCAGGTACTCGCGCGGGTGGTTCGCCTTGAGATAGGCCGTCTGGTAGGTGATCAGCGCGTAGGCCGTGGAGTGGGACTTCGCGAAGCCGTAGCCCGCGAACTCGGCCATCAGCTGGAAGACCTGCTCGGCCTTGGCCGCATCGATGCCCCGCTCGACCGCGCCGCGGACGAAGCGATCGCGCTGGCGCTCCATCTCCGCGGCCTTCTTCTTGCCCATCGCGCGGCGCAAGAGGTCCGCCTCGCCGAGGCTGTAGCCGGCGAGCCGGTTGGCGATCTGGAGCACCTGGTCCTGGTAGACGATCACGCCGAGGGTCTCGGCCGTGAGCTCCTCGAGCTCCGGCAAGAGGTATTCGACCTTCGTGAGCCCGTGCTTGCGGTTCACGAAGTCCTCGACCATCCCGGAGCCGAGCGGCCCGGGTCGGTAGAGGGCGACGATCGGGATCAGCTCCTTGAAGGCCCGCGGGCGGAGCTTCGTCACGAGGTCCGTCATCCCCTGCGACTCCACCTGGAACACGCCCTCGGTGTTCCCGCTCGCGAGCAGCTCGTAGCTGGCCGCGTCGTCGAGGGGGATCGAGTCGATCGAGAAATCCGGGTGGCCTCCGGCCCGGATGCGGACCTCGGAGGCCGCGATCGTGGTGAGGGTCTTGAGCCCGAGGAAGTCGAACTTGATCAGTCCGATCTTCTCGACGCAGCGCATGTCGAACTGCGTCATCACGTCGTGCGACTTGGGATCTCGATAGAGCGGCACCGTCTCGATCAGCGGACGCGTACCGATCACCACTCCGGCCGCGTGGGTGCTCGCGTGGCGCGTCAGCCCCTCGATCTTGCGCGCCGTCTCGATGAGCTGCGCGACCTGCCCTTCCGCCTCGGCCCGCGCGCGCAGCTCGGCCGACTGCTCGAGCGCCTGGTCGAGAGAGATCCCGAGGGTGTCCGGCACGAGCTTCGCGATGCGATCGACCTCGCCATAGGGCATGCCCATCACGCGCCCCACGTCGCGGATCGCCGCGCGCGCCTGGAGCTTGCCGAAGGTGATGATCTGGGCGACGCGCTTGCCCTCGATCCCCTCGCCGTCGTACTTGCGGGCGACGTAGCGGATCACCTCGTCGCGGCCCCGCATGCAGAAGTCGACGTCGATGTCGGGCATCGACACCTTCTCGGGATTCAGGAAGCGCTCGAAGATGATGTCGTACTCGATCGGATCGATGCCGGTGATCCCGAGGCTGTAGGCGACGAGACTGCCGGCCGAGGAGCCCCGCCCCGGCCCGACCGGGATCCCGTTGCGGCGCGCGTAGGCGATGAAGTCCGCGACGATCAGGAAGTAGCCGGAGAAGCCCATCGAGCCGATCACGCCGAGCTCGTGCTCCATGCGTTTCGCGTACTCGGCGAGGCGCGGCGGGATCGGCTCGTCCGGATCGAGACTGAGGCGCGTCCGCAGGCCCTGCCAGGACTGCTCGCCGAGCACCGCCTCGCTGGTGGCGCCCGCCGGCAGCTGGAACTCCGGCAGGTGGTAGCGGCCCGTGTCGAGGCCGAGATCGACGTTGCAGCGCTCTGCGATCTCGAGCGTGTTCGCGAGCGCCGAGGGATGGTCGTGAAAGAGCTCCGCCATCTCGTCGCCGGATTTGACGTAGAAGCCGTGCCCGTCGAAGCGGAAGCGGTTCGGGTCGTCGAGATTCTTGCCGGTGCCGATGCACAGCAGCGCGTCGTGGTGCCGGTGGTCTCCGGCGGCCAGGTAGTGGGCGTCGTTGGTCGCGAGCAGCGGGAGCTTCAGATCCACCGCCATCTTCACCAGCTCGGAGTTCACGCGATCCTGATCCCCGATCCCGTGGCGCTGGAGCTCGAGGTAGAAGCGGTCGCCGAAGATTCCGGCGAAGTCCTCCGCCGTACGCCAGGCGGTGTCGAGCTGTCCCGAGCTGATGGCGCGGCTCGTCATCGAGGACAGACAGCCGGAGGTCGCGATCAGGCCCTCCTGGTGCTGCCGCAGCAGGTCCATGTCGATGCGCGGCTTGTAGTAGAAGCCCTCGAGGTAGGCCTTCGAGACCAGCGTCATCAAGTTCTTGTAGCCGCTCTCGTTCATCGCGAGCAGCAGCAGGTGGCTGATCGCGTCGAAGCCCGAAGCGTCGCGCTCGCGGGCCTCGCGCTCGAAGCGCGAGCCGGCCGCGATGTAGACCTCGCAGCCCAGGATCGGCTTGATGGCGTGCTTCTGCGCGGACTCGAAGAACTCGACGGCGCCGAAGAGGTTGCCGTGGTCGGTCAGTCCGACCGCCGGCATGCCCAGCTCCTTCGCGCGCTGGAAGAGCGGATCGAGCTTGATCGCGCCATCGAGCAGCGAGTACTGGCTGTGCAGGTGGAGGTGGACGAAGGGCCGCGGACTCACGCCGCTACTCCCATTCGATCGTCGCCGGCGGCTTCGACGAGATGTCGTAGACCACCCGATTGATGCCCTTCACCTCGTTGATGATCCGGTTCGAGAGGATCGCCAGCACTTCAGCGGGCACGCGGGCCCAATCGGCCGTCATCGCGTCGTGCGAGGTGACGCAGCGCACGGCCACGGCATTCTCGTAGGTGCGCTCGTCGCCCATCACGCCGACGGTCTGCACCGGGAGCAGCACCGCGAAAGCCTGCCAGAGCGCGTCGTAGAGGCCGGCGCGCCGGATCTCCTCCACCACGATCGCGTCGGCCCGCTGCAGCCGATCGATGCGCTCGCGGGTGATCTCGCCGAGGATGCGCACCGCGAGGCCGGGTCCCGGGAAGGGGTGGCGTCCGATCACCCGCTCCGGGAGCCCGAGGCGGCGGCCGACTTCGCGCACCTCGTCCTTGAAGAGCTCGCGCAAGGGCTCGACGAGCGCGAGCTTCATGCGTTCGGGCAGGCCCCCGACGTTGTGGTGCGTCTTGATCGTGGCGCTCGGTCCCCGGACGGAGACGCTCTCGATCACGTCCGGGTAGAGGGTCCCCTGCACGAGGAAATCCGCGCCGCCGAGGCGCTCCGCCTGCTCCTCGAAGACCTCGATGAAGAGATGGCCGATGATGCGCCGCTTGCGCTCCGGATCCGTGACGCCGCGCAGCGCCTCGGGAAAGCGTTCCCCTGCGTCGACGCAGATGAGCGGGATGCCGAGCGCCTCGCGGAAGTGGGTCTCCACCTCCGCGCGCTCGCCGAGGCGCAGCAGGCCGTTGTCGACGAAGATGCAGTGGAGCCGATCGCCGACCGCCCGATGCACGAGCGCTGCCGCAACGGCCGAGTCGACGCCGCCGGAGAGCCCGCAGATGAGGCGCCCCTGGGCGGCGCGCTCGCGGACGCGCGCGGTCTCCTCCTCGATGAAGGCCTGCATCGTCCAGGAGCCGCGCGCCCCGCAGATGCCCCGCACGAAGCTCGCGAGCAGTGCCGTGCCGCCCTCCGTGTGGGTCACCTCGGGGTGGAACTGCACACCCCAGATCGGGCGCGTCGCGTGGCGAACCGCCGCGAAGGGCGAGTTCTCGCTGCGAGCGAGCACGACGAAGCCCTCCGGCAGCCGCAGCACGCGGTCGCCGTGGCTCATCCACACGACGCGCTCGGCCTGCCCGCTGCCGTCGCCGAAGAGCGGGTCGTCGCGTTCGATCTTGAGCAGCGCGCGCCCGTACTCGCGGTCGTCCGCCTTCTCGACGAGGCCTCCCATGCGATGGGCGAGGAGCTGGAGGCCGTAGCAGATCGCGAGCACCGGCCGCCCGAGATCGAGGATCGCCGTGTCCATGTCGGGAGAGCCGGCGTCGAGGACGCTCGCGGGGCCGCCGGAGAGGATGATCCCGCTCGGCGCCCAGGCGCGGACCGCATCCGCGCCGAGCGTCCCCGGGTGGATCTCGCAGTACACCTTCTGCTCGCGAATGCGCCGCGCGATCAGCTGGGTGAACTGGGAGCCGAAGTCGAGGATCAGGATGCGATCCCGCTCCGCAGCAGAATCGCTGTGCTCGGAATGCAGCTGTGCGGAGGGCATGGGCGCCGAGTCCGTCCGGTTTCGCCGTGGACCGACCTGGAGGGGGCCGGGTTTGTCGAGCGGGGGGTCGCCCGGAGTCTACTCGATCCGATAGTTCGGGGCTTCCCGGGTGATGATCACGTCGTGAGCGTGACTCTCCTGGAGACCCGCCGAGGAAATGCGCACGAAGCGCCCATTGCGGCGCAGCTCGCCGAGCGTGGCGGCGCCGACGTAGCCCATCCCCGAGCGCAGCCCGCCCACGAGCTGATGGATGTTGCTCGTGAGGCTCCCGCGGTACGGAATGCGCCCCTCGATCCCCTCGGGCACGAGCTTTCCGACCTCGCGGACCTCGGCCTGGAAGTAGCGGTCCGCGCTGCCCTCGGTCATCGCGCCGAGCGATCCCATGCCGCGGTACATCTTGTAGGAGCGGCCCTGGTAGAGGACCATTTCGCCCGGCGCCTCGTCGGTGCCGGCGAAGAGCGCGCCGATCATCACCGTGCTCGCGCCCGCCGCGAGCGCCTTCACGACGTCGCCCGAAAACTTGATGCCGCCGTCGGCGATCACCGGGATGCCGGAGCGCTCGGCCACGCGCGAGGCCTCGAGAACGGCGGTGAACTGCGGCACTCCGACGCCGGCGACGACGCGCGTGGTGCAGATCGAGCCGGGCCCGACGCCCACCTTGACGGCCGAGGCCCCCGCCTTGATCAGCGCCTCCGTGCCCTCGCCGGTGGCGACGTTGCCGCCCACGAGCGGGAGGTCCCGGAAGTGGCGCCGCAGGTCGGCGATCGTGTCGAGCACGCGCCTCGAGTGCCCGTGCGCGGTGTCGACCACCACGACGTCGACGCCGGCGCCCACGAGGGCCTGCGCGCGCTCGAGGTGGTCCGGGCCGGTGCCGACCGCGCCGCCGCAGAGCAGACGGCCGAGGCCGTCCTTGCTCGCGTGCGGGAAGCGCTCGCTCTTCTCGATGTCCTTGATCGTGATCAGGCCGCAGAGCTGTCCCGAGGCGTCGACCACGAGCAGCTTCTCGATGCGGTGCTGGTGCAGGAGCTCCTTGGCGCGGTCCATGGTGGTGCCGGGCGGAACCGTGACGAGGTTCTCGCGGGTCATCACCTTGGAGATCTCCTGCTGCGTGTCGCGCACGAAGCGGAGGTCGCGGTTCGTGAGGATCCCGACGGCCTTGCCGTCTCGCGTCACCGGCAGGCCCGAGATGCGGTAGCGGGCCATCACCGCGAGCGCCTCGTGGACCCTCTGGTCGGGGCGCATCGTGATCGGGTGGACGATCATCCCCGGTTCGGAGCGCTTGACCTTGTCCACCTCGGCCGCCTGCGCGGCGAGCGGCAGATTGCGGTGGACGATTCCGATGCCGCCGTTCTGCGCCAGGCAGATCGCGGCCTGGTGCTCGGTGACGGTGTCCATCGCCGCGGAGACGAGCGGGACGTTGAGCTCGATCTCGACGGTCAGGCGCGAACGGACGTCCACCTCCGAGGGCAGGACCTCACTCGCGCCGGGCACGAGGAGGACGTCGTCAAACGTCAGCGCCTCTTGGATCCGGCCGTCGCTCATGGGGGAACCCGACATGTTTGCGATGGCCGCGGAGTCTAGTCGTCAGCGGACCAGGGGTCAACGCCGGCTCGGATGCGAGCGGCGAGTGCTTCGTCGGCGCGCCTCGCCGCCTCGCGCGCGAGGCTCTCGCGCAGCCGTTCGGCCGCCGCCGGATCGCTCGCCGCAACGCGGCGGAAGCCGTCGCGGCTGAGGCGGAGCAGCCGGCAGCGAGACGCCGTTTCGACGCTCGCGCGCCGGGGCCCGTCGAGCAGCGAGAGTCCACCGAGTGCCGCACCGGCGCCGAGCTCGGCGGAGAATGCGAGCCGCTGGTTCCGCACGCGGACGCGCCCTTCGAGCAGGATCCACAGGCTCCCACCCGGCTCGCCTTCGGAGAACAAACGCACGCCCCGCTCGAGGGTCTCCTCCTCGATCTCCTCCTCGACCGCAAGGCACTCCGGCTCCGACAGCTCGGAGAGGATCGGAAGCCCCTTCCAGCGCTCGGCGCGCGTGCTCACGGGAGGACCCTCGCGAAGAGCGAGCGCAGCCGCGCCTCGGTCTCGGCCCGGGCGTCGAGCCGCAGTGCGGAGAAGGCGTCGGGCGTGAGCAGCGGAAGGTGCCCGTCGACCTCCTCGGCAGCCGCGGTCTCGCCCGCCTCGAGCAGCGCCAGAGCGAGCAGGCGCGGACGCGGCAGTGCCGCGAGCGCACGGGCCGCCGGGCGAAGCGCTGCGGCGCTGCGACCGACCGGGGCGTCCAACAGCAGCAGGCAGGCCAGCGCGCCGTGCGCGGCGAGCGGCCAGAGCGCGGCGAAACGCGGCTCCGCCGGACAGTGGACGATGTCGAGTCCGATCTGCTCGTCCACCTTGAGGCTGGCGAGCGGCGCGAGATCGTCCGCCGCCGGCTCGGAATCGAGCGGCTCGACGCCCGGCAGGGTCGACAGCAGCTTCGCAAAGCGTCGGGTCGACTGCTCGCTCGAAGCGAGCACGAGCACCTTCGCGCGATGCGCCGCGAGGCCGCCCGGGCGCTCGAGGTCGAGCCATTCGCGCAGGCGCGCGGTGCCCGATGCGGTGAAGAGCCGCGCGTCGCTCGCGGGGACGACCGACTCGGGCTCGGGCCGCAGCTCGACCATGCCTCGCTCGACCAGCGTGTGCAGCGTCCGCAGCACCTGGTAATCGGGGAAGGAGCAGCGGTCGATCACGTCGCCGACGCGCGAGCCGTGCTCGAGAGCGAGCAGGACCTCCTGCGTCAGCGGGTGGATCACGCTCGGGAGTGAGGAGCGGGCGATGCGCAGGCCGGCGCGCGCACCCAGCGGGGGGAGCTCGACGGCGAGCTGCTCCCATTCGCGCAGCTGGCGCATGCCCTCGCGCAGCAGCGTGCGGGTCGGCGTCCGGATTTCGAGCTCCGAGTCCACGGGCTGCGGTCGGAACGCAAAGCTGCCGCGGTCCCACGCGAGCATCCGGTAGAGGGCCTTCTCGCCGCGGATGGCACCGACCCGGGCCGCGACCACGCTGCCCTCGCTGACTACGACCGATCCCTCCCGGCGCCGGCCTCGCCCGAGTTCCTGGGCCAGCTCCACGATGCCCGTGCGCCGGCTCACCTGAAAGAGCTGGAGCAGATCGGCCAGCGCGAGCTGAGAGAGCTCGCCCTCCACGCCGCCGGTCTCGGCGGCGGGCGCGTCGCCCTCGCTGGCCGGTCTGCCGGCGAGCGTCGCCTGCACGCAGCCCGCCACGACCTGCGGGTCGACCTCGACCGGGAACACCCGGTCGGTGAGGTCCGAGCGATCGGCGTGCTCGCTGCTGTCCGCGAGATAGAGCACGTGCAGTGCGCGCGTGCGCGGGTTCGTGCGCAGGATCGAAACCAGCCGCGGACCGTCGATCAGCGGCAGATCGACCTGGGCGATCAGCACCTGCGGGACCTCGTCGAGGGCCAGCTCGAGGGCGCTCCCTCCGTGCGCAGCGAGCTGGCAGGCGAGCCCGCGCGCGGTGCAGGCCTCCGCGATCAGCCTGCCGCGCAGGCCGTCGCCGTCTGCGATCAGGACGCGCGCCGCCTCTGCGCTCACGCGGCCTCCTCGAGGGTGCGCGGGAGCGAAACCTCCTCCTGGAGGCGCAGCGCCAGGTACTCGACCAGCTCGCGGTCGCAGGACTGGAAGAGGCGCGTCGGACCGCTTGCGCTTCCGGGCGCGCGCACCAGCGCGTAGGCAGCGCCGTCCGCGTAGTACACGAGGCACGGCGCGAGATCCGGCATCCGATCGGCGGGTACCCAGGCGACCGACGGCGCATCGTCTGCAGGGCGTTCGCCTCCGAGCACGATCACGTCGCTGCGCGTGTGGACTCCGCGCAGCGACTCGAGGGCCTCCTGCACGGGGGCCGCGAGGGCGGTGCCGGGCGCGACGTAGACGAGGCTGCGTTCGCGCGGGCGTCGCCCCACCTCGCCGAGTGCGAAGCGCACGATCTGGGTGGCCGTCTCCGGGCGGGCTCCGGCCCCCTCGCGCAAGAGCGCGCGCAGCGCATCGGCGAGCGAGAGTCGCGCCAGCGAGAGGGTGGCCACGATGCTGCGGCGTCCGGCCTCGAGGCGCGCCTCGAGGCAGCGCTCGAGCGCTTCGAGCTGGGTTCCGTCTCCCGGGTAGCTCGCGGACGCGATCTTCGGCTGCAGGCGCGCGCGGGCTTCCGGCCCGGCGCGTGCGTCGCAGCGCTCGAGCGCCTCGCGACAACGCTGCTTGAAGTAGGCGGCCCCGAGCGCATCGCACTCGACGAGCAGCACGTGGAAGCGCCCCTGCGCATCGACGGCGAGAAGATCAGTGGCCCGCAGCACGCCCGCGAGCGCCCGCGCGACCGCGGCCGCAGCCTCCGCGCGCGGGCCTTTTCCCTCCGGCCATCCCGGGTCGATCGCGAGAAGTGCCAGGCTGCGGCCGAAACGGTGGGCCTTCTCGAGCTCGCCTCGGGCCACGTCGACGAGAAAGGCGTGACGCCAGACGCCGGTACCCGGGTCTTCGAAGGAGCGCCGCTCGAGGCCGCGGACGCGCAGCGCGTTCGCGAGCGCCGCCTGCGCGTATCGCGCAAGCTTCTCTCCCGCCATCCGATCGAGCTCTTCGAAACGCTCGCCTTCGAGCTTGTCGGTCAGGCGCGCGAGGCCGAGCAGCACCGCGTCCCGGCGCAAGGCCAGGTAGAGCGCCGGGTCGCGCGCGCCGTCGCCCCACGCCGCGAAGGCGGAGGCGGCACCGCCGCTCGCGAGGGGCGCGGGAAGATCGGTGGGCTCGAGGGTCTGGGGTTCATCGGCGAGCCGCACCAGCCCGTGGGCGCCGGCGAGCGTCAGCGCCTCGGAGGGCGCCTCCGACGCCAGCCACAGCACGCCCCCCTGGGCCCCGGTTTCTTCGCACAGCGCGCGCAGCGTGCGCTGCGCGAGCGGCTCGAGGTCGAGCGTCGAGAAGAGCTCCGTCGCCCGCTCGAGCAAACGCGTCTCGGCGACGAACTCGAGATTCTCGGCGAGCAGCCGGTCCCGCTCCCGGCGGATGCCGCGGCGCAGCAGCAGGTCGTCGAGCGTGACGGCGAGGGTCTTGCGGTCGAAGGGCTTGAGCAGATAATCGCTGGCCCCGAGCTTCATCGCCTCGACCGCGGTGGCGACATCGACGACGCCGGTCACGACCACGACGTCCTGCTCCGGATTGCGCTGCTTGATGCGGTGGAGCAGCTCGCTGCCGTCCATGCCGGGCATCACGAGGTCCGTGAGCACCACGTCGAAGTCCGAGCGGTCGAGGATGCGCAGCGCTTCCTCTCCGCTCGCGGCGGTCTCGGCCCGGTAGCCCTCTTCCGTCAGCAGGTTCGCGATCAGCTCGCGGAAATAGCGCTGGTCGTCGACCGCGAGGACGCGTGCCTTGGCCATCCGGCGCTTGCCTCATCCGGAATCCCAACGGGCGCCGCCGCCCGCCGGTCCCTCCGGGGCAGGTGCGCCTAGGGCCTCGACCCCTGGATCACGATCAGCTCATCGGCCCGCGGGGCCCGCTCCTTCACCGCCGGCGCCCCTGTCGGGGGCCCCGCGCCGTCTTCCAGGCGCCCGAGCAGCGAGCGCGGCGTTGCGGCGAGGATGCGGATGTCGACGAGCGAGCCGGGCGCAGCCGTATTCTCGTCCGCCTCGAAGTTGACGACCCGATGGTACGGATCGCGCCCGGAGCTCTGGCTGCCCCCGTGGCGGCTCGGGCCGGTCACCAGCACCGAGGTGAGCTCGCCGACCCGCGCCTGGTGCGCCGCCCAGGTGAGCTCCCGCAGCAGATCCTGCAGCTCCTCGAGGCGCGCCTGGCTCAGGTCGACCGGGAGTGCATCCGGCAGCGCCGCGGCCGTCGTCCCCGGCCGGGGCGAGTAGCGGAAGGAGAACGCGTCGACGAAGCCGACCTCGCGCACGAGCTCGAGGGTGTCGCGGAAATCCCGGTCGGTCTCGCCCGGGAAGCCCACGATCAGGTCCGTCGTGAGGGCGAGATCGGGTCTCGCCGTGCGCAAGCGTTCGACCACGCGGCGGAAGTCATCGCGCGTATAGCGGCGCCGCATCCGCTCGAGAATCGCGTCGGAGCCGCTCTGGAGCGGAAGATGGACGTGGGGGCACAGCGGCGGGAGCGCCGCGTGTGCGGCGGCGAGTGCGTCGTCGAAAAAGATCGGGTGCGGGCTCGTGTAGCGCAGCCGCGCGAGCCCCGGGATCGCCGCAAGGCGCCCGAGAAGCTCCGCGAAGGGAAGCGTCCCCGCCGCGTCCGCCCGCCCGTGGCGCTGGGCGTGGCGACCGTAGGCGTTCACCGTCTGCCCGAGGAGCGTGATCTCGCGGATGCCGCGGGCGACGAGGGAGGCGGCCTCCGCGAGAATCCCCGCAGCGGGTCGACTGATCTCGCGGCCCCGGGTCCGAGGCACGATGCAGAAGCTGCAGAAGAGGTCGCAGCCCTCCATGACCGTCACGAACGCGCGCCCGGGACGCGCGTCGACCTGGGCCGGATGGCGTTCGGGGAAATCGAAGCGGTCGAGCGACCCGGTCTCTTCGACCCGAGCCGAGCGCTCGCCGGCGCCGGCGGCCTCGGCCAGCGCCGGAACGAGGCGGAGGTTGTGCGTCCCGAAGACGAAGTCCACCTGCGGGAAGCGGCGCAGGATCGCGTCGCCGGCCTGTTGTGCGACGCAACCGCCGACGGCGAGGACCCGGCCGGGGCGCGCGTTCCGCCAGGCGCGCAGTGCCCCGAGGTCGCTGTAGAGCTGGTGCTCGGCTTTGTCTCGGATCGAGCAGGTATTGATCAGCAGCAGGTCGGCGTCGTCCGGCGACTCGACCGCGGAATAGCCGTGATGGAGCAGCAGGTTCGAGAGCTTGTCCGAATCGTGGACGTTCATCTGGCAGCCGTAGGTCCGCAGGTGGACACGGCGGCCCCCGACTCGAGTGTCGGATGCAGTATTTGTGTCTAAGTTATCAGAATAGATCATGTTTATAGATTAGGTAGGGTTTTACGCCTGGATCCGTAGATTCCGTCGCGCTGGAAGAAATACTGTTTGACTAGAGCCGAGCTGGGAAGCATACTCACCAAGGTTCAGTTCAGGAGGTTTATGGAGCGGCGGTGGATGCGACATTTCTCCTAGAAATGTCCAACCTCTCACCCCCCATCATCTATCCACCGCCCTCCGCCCTGTGACGCCCCGCCGGTTCTCCGGCGGGGCGTTTCCTCTTCCAGGGCGCAGACGTAGAGCACCAGAGCTAGAGCACCACACCTAGAGCACGAGACGGTCGACCATCGCGGAGAGCTGGCGGAGATTGCGGCACTCCTCGGCGAGGTCGCAGTAGGGCAGATAGCGGTCCATCACCGAGTCGCCGAAGCCCCAGGCGCTCGGATTCTCCGGGTTCAACCAAACGACGTTCTTCGCCTTCGTATGGATGTCGCGCAGGCACCACGCGCGCGGGTCGTTGTAGTTGTTCCGGGCGTCTCCGAGGATCAGCACGGTCGTCTTGTTGTCGATCGCCGCGAGGTGGTTCTGCCAGAAATGGTGGAAGGCGTAGCCGAAGTTCGAGCGGGTATAGACGTTGATCACCCCGCCGCCCTCGAGTGCGCGCTCGATGCTGTCGCTGATCTCCCCGTTCGAGAAGACGTCCGTCACCTCGCCGAGCTCCGCCACGAAGACGAAGCAGCGGATCTTCGTGAAGGCCCCCTGGAGCGTGTACATGAACTGGAGCATGAAGCGGGAGACGTTCGCAACCGATGACGAGACGTCGCAGAGGATCACGAGCTTCGGTCGATCCTTCTTGCGCTGCTTGAAGATCAGCTCGAAGGGGATCCCCCCGTGCGACATGTTGCGGCGCAGCGTCTGGTGGAGGTCGAGCTTGCCGCGCTTGAGCCGGCGGCGGCGGATCGAGAGCACGTTCTTGATGCGCTGCGCGAGGCGCTCCACGACCTCCCGCATGCGCCGGATCTCGTCCTCGCTCAGGTGGTAGAAGCTCTTCTCGAGGAGCGTCTCCCGCCGGAATTTCTCCATGTAGTCGTGGTTCTGCTGCTGGAGCTCGCGCTCGGTGTAGGCGCGCACCGAGCGGCGCGCGGCCTCGAGCAGCCCCTCGATCAGCCGCTGCAGCGCCTGCGCTTCCTGCGCCGAGAGGCCCGCCGCCTCGAGCCGGGCGGCGAGGTTCTGGAGCTCGTCCCGGGCTCCCTCGAGCCCCATCTGGTCGAGCGTGCGACGGCTGTAGAAGCCGACCTGGAGGAAGTTCTCGATCCGGCCGATGCCCGACTGCTCGGCCGCCTCGCGGATCATCTTCTCGATCGCGCTCAGATCGGCGGTGAGCAGCGCTCGCGCCAGCTCCGAGAGGTCCCCCATCTCCCCGCCGCTCGCCTTGAGCAGCTCCGCCAGGCGCTGCATCAGCGCCTCGAGGTCCATTCCGGAGGCATCGAGTCCGGCGCTGGCGCGTCCGAAGGCGTCACGCAGGCTGTCGTAGAAGCCCGACCAGAACAGATCGAAGAGCTCGTCGTAGGTCGCCACTTCCTCGCCGCGCTTGACCATCGTCGAGCGCAGCGCGTCCCGGAAGACCTCGCGGTCCTCGATCGAGAGCTCGTCGAGGGCGTGGAAGGCGTCGATGGCCTCGGCCGTCGAGACGCGGATGCCACTCTTTCGCAGGATGTTCGTGAACTCGAGGATCTTCTTCTGCACGCGGGGGCTCCGGGTCGGCGGGACTTAGTGCAGGGCCCCCTTCTTGATCGATGCCGCGGGCGGAACTGCCGCCCGCGACGGCGCCTGCGCCTCGACCTCCGCGGTCTTGCGCTGCAGCAGCTTCGAGAGCTCGCCCTGCGCCTTCCGCACGTCGCCCTCGTACTTGAGGATCACGTTGAAGGTCTGGTTCACGAGCTCCTCGGAGAGCTCGCTGGCGTTGAGCGCGAGCAGCGCGCGTGCCCAGTCCAGGGTCTCGCTGATCGAGGGGGCCTTCTTCAGATCGAGCGCGCGAAGCTTCTGCATCATCGTCACGAGGTCCTCGACGAGCCGCTTGTTGGCCTCGGGCACCTTCGTCTCGAGGATCTGCCGCTCGAGCTCCGCGTTCGGATAGTCGATGAAGAGGTGCAGGCAGCGGCGCTTGAGCGCGTCGCTCATCTCGCGGGCGTCGTTCGAGGTCAGGAAGACGAGCGGGCGGCGCGTGGCGTGGATCGTCCCGAGCTCCGGCACCGTCACCTGGAAATCCGAGAGCACTTCGAGCAGGAAGGCCTCGAACTCCGGGTCGGACTTGTCGACCTCGTCGATCAGCAAGAGCGTCGGCTCCTTGGCCGTGATGGCCTGGAGCAGCGGTCGCGGGACGATGAAGTTGTCCGAGAAGAACACCGAGTCTTCGCGCCCTACCCGCTCGGCCGCCTCGCGGATCGTCGTGGCGCCGGACATCACCACGGTGAACTTTTCCTTGAGGATCTGGGTGTAGAGGAGCTGCTTCGAGTACTCCCACTCGTAGAGCGCCTTGGCCTCGTCGAGGCCCTCGTAGCACTGGAGCCGGATCATCTGCCGGCCGGTGGCGGCCGCCACGACCTTGGCGAGCTCCGTCTTGCCGACGCCCGCCGGGCCCTCGACGAGCACCGGCTTCTCGAGGCGGTAGGCCAGGAAGACCACGGTCGCGATCTTCGCGTCGCAGATGTAGCCCTGCTCGGCGAGGCTCTGCCTGACCTTCTCTACGGAATCGAACATCGCTTTCGGCTCCCTCGTGCTCAGCTCATCAGGTGGAGTACGTGCCCGAGCTTCTCTTTCTTCGTGCGCAGGTACTCCAGGTTCTTCTCGTTCGGCTTGATCTCGAGCGGAACGCGATCGACGATCGCGAGACCGTAGCCCTCGATCCCCGCGCGCTTGCCCGGGTTGTTCGTGATCAGGCGCATGCGACGCACGCCGATCTCGCGCAGGATCTGGGCGCCGACCCCGTAGTCCCGCATGTCGGGCGGGAAGCCGAGCTTCTCGTTTGCCTGGACCGTATCGAGGCCTTCCTGGTCCTGGAGCGAGTAGGCCCGGATCTTGTTCATCAGCCCGATGCCGCGCCCTTCCTGCCGCATGTAGAGCAGCACGCCGCAGCCCTCGTCCTCGATCATCTTCATCGCGGCCGAGAGCTGCTCGCCGCAGTCACAGCGCCGCGAGCCGAAGGCGTCGCCGGTGAGGCACTCGCTGTGCACGCGCACCAGCACGGGGTGCTCGGCCCGGATCTCCCCCTTCACGAGCGCCAGGTGGTCCACGCGATCGATCGCGTTCTCGTAGATGATCGCGCGGAAGTCTCCGTTCGCCGTCGGCATCTCGGCCACCGCCGCGCGCCGCACGAGCGTCTCCTTGCGTAGCCGGTACTGGATCAGGTCCGCGATCGTAAGGATCGGGATGTCGTGCAGGCGCCCGAACTCGACGAGATCGGGCAGCCGCGCCATGGTGCCGTCGTCGTTCATGATCTCGCAGATCACGCCGGCAGGTTTCTGGCCGGCGAGGCGGGCGAGGTCGACCGAGCCTTCCGTCTGGCCGGCCCGCCGCAGCACGCCGCCCTCGCGCGCACGCAGCGGGAAGACGTGGCCGGGGCGAACGATGTCGTTCGGACGCGCGTCGTCCGCGATCGCCGCGCGAATCGTGGTGGCGCGGTCCGCCGCGGAGATTCCGGTGGTGACGCCGTGGCGCGCCTCGATCGAGATCGTGAAGGCCGTGCCAAAGCCCGAGCTGTTCTCGTAGTCCGGAACCATCATCGAGAGCCGCAGCTGCTCGAGGCGCTCCTCGGTCAGCGAGAGGCAGACGAGGCCCCGGGCGTGCTTGGCCATGAAGTTGATGGCCGCGGGGGTCACCTGCTCCGCGGCCATGCAGAGGTCGCCCTCGTTCTCGCGGTCCTCGTCGTCGACCAGGATCACCATCTTGCCCGCGCGGATCTGTGCGAGCGCGGCCTCGACGGAGGCGATCGCCGCCGGAATGTCCGGCGGATTGCGGCGGACGGGGAGCTTCGTGGGGGCGGTGGTCATAGGGCAGCGCAACCTCCCGTACGGACCGCCTTTGGAGCGGTTCCGGCGGGCGCGGGAATTCCCCGCCGCGAGCGCATTTCTCAAGCTATCAGCGGGTCTTGGGGGTGTCAAACCGCGCATCTCTGCGGGGCCCGTCGGATCCCGGCAGCCAGGTTCACGATTCCAGCACGTCGCCCGAGCGGTAGCGCGCGAGCGGCGGGCGGCCGGCGCGAAGGCCGAGCTCGAAGCGCATCCGACCGGGTGCCCTGCCCCGGCAGCAAACCCGCTTCGCGTGCCTCGCTCTCGATGGCTGTGCGCCCGTTCCACCGCTCGATGCGCCGCTGGACGGTTGCCAGCGCCTCGCGAAACAGCCGCGCCTTTGTCCACGAGACCCGGCCCGAGACGAACGTGTGCTCGAGCGGAGGAAGGCCGTCGAACCCGCGAGCCGTGCGATCGCCCGCCGCCGTCGGCGCGCGCAGGGAGTCGTAGGAGGGCGCAGTCGGTCAGGCTAGCCTGGGAGGCGCATGCAGCCCCGCCGACCGCCGCTGGACTTCTCGGCGTGCCGACCGCGTTGGATCCCCGCGGCGCCCGGCTACGCGTACCAGCTCGACGCCGCGTCCAGCATGCTCCCGTATCTCGAGCCCTATCTGATCAAGGTCCAGAAGCTCGCGCGCGAGCGGCTCGACCCCGTCGCCCACTCCAAGCTGATTCGCGACATCGACCTCTTCAATCAGCAGGAGGCCAACCACTTCGGGTTGCACGCGCGCTACAACGCCTCGCTGCGCACCCACTACCCGGGACTCGAGCCCTTCGAGGAGCGGGTCCGGCGGGATTTCGAGGGCTTCCTGCGCGATCACTCGCTGGCCTGGAACCTGGCCTACTGCGAGGGCTTCGAAAGCTCGGGGCTGGTTTCCGCCGAGCTGTACCTCGGGCCGGCCGAGGAGTTCCTGCGCGGGGCCGACCCGTCCGTGCGCGACCTGTGGGCCTGGCATCTGGCGGAGGAGTTCGAGCACCGGAGTGTGTGTCACGATGTGTTGTACATCCTGCACCCGGGCTGGGGACGCCGCGTGAGTGGGTACCTCCACTTCCTGCACCACCTGCAGCGCTACTGCAACGGGGTGGCGCAACACCTGCGGTCCGTCGACCGAGAGCGCGGCGAGATCCCCGACGACGCGAGCGCGCTGGACCGCCGCTTTCAGAGGGTGGCGTTACGCTTCACGCTTCCGCGGATGCTGCGCATCCTCCTGCCCGGCTACGACCCGGGCACGCGCCGCACCCCCGCCGCCATCGAGGCCGCCCTGGTCCGCTTCGAGGCGAAATGATCCCGCCGCATCTGCCTCAGCGCAGGAGCGACTCCTGGAACACGGTTGCGCCCGGCGGACCCGCGGTGACACACGGGCCCTCGGGTTGCCACTCATTTCGTGGGGGTGCGAGAGACGGGTGGGCCGGCGTGAGCTCGTGGACCCCTGCCGGTTTCGCGCTGATCGTCGTCGTCGCTGCGAGCGGTGTCGCGCCGAGCGCTGCGCAGGCCTTCGGCCATCTCTGGGAGTTCACCGAGGCGTATTCGAACGCAGACGGGAGCGTCCAGTTCATCGAGATGTTCTCGGACACGACGAACGAGAACGCGCTCTCGGCGACCTTCGTTCGCTCCGGCGAGAGCGCTCGAGAGTTTCACTTCCCGAGTGACGTGGTCGGGAGCACGGTCGATCGCCACCTGCTCGTGGCCACCGCCGGCTTCGCCACGCAGCCGGGTGCCGTCGCACCGGACTACCTGATGCCGGACTCCTTCATCCGCCTCTCCAATGACACGCTCACCTTCTGGAACGAGGATCAGGGTGGGAGTCCTCCCTACTTCGTGCCCGCGCTCCTCTGGGACACCTTCAGCTTCGGGGGAGGCACTCCCCTGCCGACCGATGGAGTGCATTCGCTCGCGCGCAGCCACGGGAGCACCCTCATCACGCTGGCGCTGAACTCACCCACGAACTTCGCCGGCCAGACCGGGAGGCTCGTGCCGGAACCGCAGACCGCTGCGCTCCTCGCGATGGGCCTCGCGCTGACCTCGCTGCGGGCGAGACCCCGACGGATAGCCCGGCGTCGGCCGGACTGGACGGGTATGCTTCGGGATCGAGAAGCGGCCCATGTACCATCGTTCGGCCTGCGCCCTGCTGCTCGCCTGGTTCATCGTGGGATGCGCGGGGGTCCGCGCCCGGTCGGACTTCGACCCCGACGCCCGCTTCGCTGCCTACCGGAGCTTCGTCTGGCTCGACGCGGAGCAGGGGACGCTGGCGGGTGGGGCCGGGACCGAAGGGGCCGACCCGCTGCTCGAGCGACGCATCCGCGAAGCGATCGACAGCCACCTCGAGGCGCGGGGCTTCCGACGGGTGGACGATCTGGCCGAGGCCGACTTCGTGGTCTCGTTCACCCTCGACAGCCGGGAGAAGATCCGGATCCAGTCGGGTCCGTCGATCGGCGGCCCCTACTTCGGCTACGGCATCTGGTACGCGGGCAGCAGCCTCACCGCGACCTCCTACACGGAGGGCACCCTCGCGATCGACGTTTTCGACGGGAGGAGCCAGCTGGCGGTCTGGCACGGCTGGGCGTCGAAGCGCATCGACGAGAGTGCGAACCGGGCCGACCTGGTCGAGGCGGTGGTGGCCGCGATCCTCGCGAAGTTCCCCCCGCCGCGATAGCCCGCTCGCCGGAACGGAAGTCGGGCCCATCTCCCGACCGACGAGGCGATCCAAGCGCTCCTCGCGGAGCCACGCCCGGATGCGAGGCTCGCTTCGCTCCACCGCACGGCGCCGACGCCGCTGTGGTCTCCAGCCGTGCGATCGGATCGAGCGACCGATGGAGTCGGGGGGATCGAGGACGTCGGACTTTTCGAGGATCGTGTCCGCGACCCGGGGGCAGGCTGCCCGGGAACTCGGGTCAGGCGGGAGTGCCGCCTCGGAAGTTGCCCATCACGCCCTTCAGGAACTCGTCCTCGGAGATGGCGAACTTCGCGCCGAAGTCGTAGCGGGTGTCGATGTCGCGGTAGAGCAGGCAGAGCAGCTCGCGGAAGGTCTCGAGCACGCCCTTGCGCGTCGACTTGTGCATCACCTGACCCGGCACGGTGAAGAGCTTCACCTGGAGCCCATCCCCTCGGCTCGGGATTTGACGGATCGGCTGTTATCGGACCTCGGAAATCCCTCTTGAAACGACCATCCGCGCCAAGACCACTCATGTTGTTGAAGGCCAGCGTGCTGCGCGCGGGGCAGAAGGCGATGTTCCTGTCGGCCTGCGCGAACCGCGACGAGCGCGAGTTCAGCGACCCCGAGCGCTTCGACGCGCTGCGCCGCGCGCCGCGGCTGCTCTCGTTCGGCTACGACACCCACCGCTGCATCGGCCACAACGTCGCGCGCATGGAGGGCCGCGTGCTGCTCGAGGAGCTCCTCGCGCGCGTGCCCGACTACGAGGTGATGGAGGAGCGCGCCGTGCGACTGCGCTCGGAGCTCTTCCGCGGCTTCGCGGCGCTGCCGATCCGGTTCCGGAACGCAGCCCGGCCCTCCGTCAGAGCGTCAGCGCTGTGAAGCCCTCGCGCGCGGCGGCTTCGGCGAGGCGCGTGTCGAAGCTGGCGAATCCGACGCCGCTCGTGCGTTCCTCCACGCACACGAGAGCGGCTCCGAGATGCAGCGCGTCCGCAGCGGAAAGAGCATGCGTCTCGAGCAGTCGGCGCGCGCGGGCCCTCACCGCGTCGAGCTGATGGACCTCGCTCCAGGCTCCTTCCAGTGCTGCCAGTCGACGCTTCGCGGCCTCGACGCGCGACCTCGGGAATGCGCCCTCGCGATGCTTGCGGGCCAGCGCGGAGACGACCTCGGTGGCGGCCAGCGCCCACACGACGACAACGGAGTCCTCACGCAGCCAAGCGCGACAGCGGGCGCTCTGCGCCTCCCGGCAGACGAGCGGAATGATCGCAGACGAGTCCCAGAACCTCACCGAGCGCGGCGCTCGTCGAGCAGAGCCGCGAGCACCCCGGCGGGCCGCCCGGGCGGGTTCTTCTCGAGGATCTCGCGCGGGATCCGGCCGCTGCCGCGCCGGATCAGCCCCCGGCGCTCCAGCTCGGGCAGCACCTCTGCGCCGGCGCTGCGCCCCTCTCCCGCTGGGGCGGTGATCGGCACGATCTGCGCGATCGGCACGTTGCGATCGAGGATCCGGACCACCTCGCCCCGGCGCACGAGGGCCAGGTAGCGGCTCAGCTGGTTCTTGACTTCGGAGATCTTGGCTTCTTTCATATAGCCAAGTTAGCCAGATCCGGTCGTCTCCGCCAGCGCGACCCCGCTGCTCGCTGGCTGCTCCGCGGCGCCTTCGCCGGTTCGTCAATCGACGAAGCTCTTCAGCAGGCGGCTGCGGCTCGGGTGGCGGAGCTTGCGCATCCGAAATCCGTCTTGAAACGACACTCCGCGACGAGGGCGCGAAGGGGCGTGTCATCGCGACGGCATCGGCAGCCTTTCGGCGCGTTTGATCTCGCGTCACACCTCGTTGGGCACCTCGAAGTATTCCTGATAGCGCCGGTACTTGGCGCGTTCCTCGGCGATCGTCGCTGCATCGGCACGAGGGTAGTCGTGCTTTCCGTGTCCGCCCTGGGGCCGGGTTGCCAGGCGGGCGCTCATCGCGGACTTCGCCTCCTCGCTGAACGACAGTCCGATGTCGGCGTAGGCGTGCTCGATCGCCGCCATCGGCGACTGCATGAAGTCGCGGTACTGGATGTGCGCAGCGGAGCCCTTGGCGATCAAGCCCGTCTCGATCCAATCGATGACCTTGTCCCAGAGCAGGGCCCTGTGGTCCGCGGCAGTGAAGTCGTCGCCCGCGCCGCTGCCATAGGGCTGATCGGTCCGCAGCCAGAAAATGGTGCCCATCAGGCTGGTCAACGAGTCCGCGGAAGGAATCGGGTCGCGGTGCGTGAAGATGAATTTGGCATCGGGGTAATGGCGAAGAAGTTGCGGGATGCGCGGCATGTGGGTCGGGTTTTTCAGGAGCCAGTGGGGCTTCCGGTGCCGCCATTGCAGGAACTTCAGCGTCTTCTTGTGCCATGCGAAATGGTGATCGAGATCCTGCGCGGCAAAATACGCGTCCCATGACGGAATCTTGTAGATCCAGGTCCAGACCTCCGACATGAAAGCGGGATAGGTGAACTCGGTGTCCTCGACCGGTTGATCCCCATCCGCGTCGTGCATGGCGCGAACCTCGGGCGTCGCTGCCTGATGGACGTTCGCGATGGCCTGGGCCCTGGCGATCCTCGGGTCGCTTGCGTAGCTCGCGGCCTCCGGCGCCGGCCAGGGGAAGAGGGATTCCCATTTCTGGACGGAGCGGAATTGAGGATCGTGCGACAGCACATCCTGGAGAATGGTCGTTCCCGACCGACCGAGCCCCAGAACGAACACGGGCTCGTGGATCCCCTCCGCGTCGATCTCGGGATTCGTCTTGAAGGCGTCGACGATCCGCAAACGCGCCTCGAGGTAGATCAGAAAATCCGATCGCGTGAGAATCCGGCCGAAGAAATGGAGCCTGGCCTCGTCTTCGATCAGCCGGATCAACGTGCGGAAATGGGGGCGCCAATCATCGTCACCGAAATCGTCGAGGCCCGTTTTGCGCATCGCCTCGCCGAGTAGCGACGCCTCGTCGAGAGGCACGATCGCCCTGGCGTCCAGGTGGAGGGCGAGTGCATTCAGCTTGGCGAGCCACTCCGGCCGCTTCGCCGGCTTCCACGTCGCCCGCCGATCCTGGGGGTTCGGCATCCATTCACCTCGGCCGATGCTTCAGCGCGTCGGATGTGCCGGCTCGAGCTTGAAATTGTTGAAGAGGACGTTGTAGGCGTGCCAGGTATTCCAGTGCTCGGTCAGGTACCGGATCCGTCCCTTCGAATCGAAGCGGAAGACGAAACAGTAGACGTTCGTGTAGTCCTGGCCGCGATGGGTCTTGGCGTACATCGTGTGCTGGCGGACGACGTAGTCGCCGTCGGCGAGGATGCCTCGGATCGCATCGCGTCCCTCGTGTTCAGTCTGGCCGGCGGCGCCGGTGGCATGAAGGGCCTGCGCGGGGCCCAGCGTAACGCAGTTGCGGCCTCCGGCGGGGGCACGCACCGGTCGTTCGTCGCGGGCGTGGCGTGGAAGATGCAGGGGCGGAAGGGCTGGGTGGGCAAGGCGCTCTCGCTCGTCTTCGACAGGGAGCAGAGGGTCGGGCCGAGCTTCGAGCGCGGCCTGACCGACCTGAAGGCCGTCGCGAACCAGAAGGCCAACGACCCGGCGAACGAGTAGGATTCTCGAGACGACTCCCCTATCGATACGATGAGGAGCGCAACGTGGGCCGATCGATCGGTGTGGCAGAGGTTCGAATGCGGCTCGATCCCCTGAGCCGAGTCTCCGCACGTTGAGGAAGACGCTTGCGCTCGCTGCGATCATCGAGGCCGGCACCGGTCTCGTGCTGATCGCCGATCCGGAGAGGGTCGTCCACTTGCTGCTGGGGGTCACGGTCTCCGGCGCGGGGACGCTGCTCGGCCGATGTTTCGGCATCGCGTTGCTCGCGCTGGGACTGGCCTGCTGGCCGAGTGGGCGCTGCGCCGAGCGCGAAGCTCCGGCATTCCGGGCGATGCTGAGCTACAACGCGCTGATTGCGCTGTACCTCGGCTACCTGGGTAGCGCCGGGGGCCTGGGGGGCCCGCTCTTGTGGCCGGCCGTTGCGCTTCACGCCGGCGTGGCGCTGCGGCTGCTCTGGACGTGGCGCGCCGGATGACCGAGACCGACCCAACCCGTAGGGACCCAGTGCCGTTCCTCCAACTGACCTCCGATCGAGCGCCCCGCTTCGTCCTCCTGCTGGTGGCGATCCTCGCGGAGCTGATGTTCGCCCCGCTCCTGGCGGGGAGCGAGTTTGGACTGCATGTCGCTCAAGTCCTGGCGAGCCTCGTCATGCTTGCGGCACTCTGGGCCGCCGGCGCGCAGCGTGCCTCCGTGCTGCTCTTCGTTGCGGCGCTCGTCGCCCAGCT
>CAYPSI010000009.1:0-18984 GCA_964413375.1 uncultured Spirochaetales bacterium
CGCTCGAGCGGGAGCCGCTGCGAGACGAGCTTGTCGAGCTGGAGTCGTCCGCTGCGCCAGAGCTCCACGATGCGCGGGATGTCGCGCATCGGGACGTTGCCGCCGCCGAGGGTTCCCACGAGCGTGCGGTCCGAGAAGATCTGGCGCGCGTCGAGCGTGAGCTCCGCACCCTCTGGCGGCGCGCCGATCATCACGGCCATCCCACCGGGCCGCGTCGCGAGCAGCGCCTCGCGCACCAGCGCGGGGCTTCCTACGACCTCGAACGCGTAGTCGACGCCGCCCGAGATGTGCGCGCGAATCGCCTCGGCGGCGCTTTCGCCGGGCTCGATCGGGGCCAGGTGCGTCGCGCCGAGATCGCTCGCGAGATCGAGCTTCGACGCCTGGGTGTCGACGGCGACGATCCGCGCCGCGCCCGCGATGCGCGCGGCCTGTACGACGCAGAGCCCCACACCGCCGCACCCGATCACCGCGACGGAGGCTCCCGCTGCGACGCGCGCGACGTTGAGCACCGCGCCTACGCCGGTCGTGACGCCGCAACCGATCAGGCAGGCGAGGTCGAGCGGGAGGTCCGGCGGAATCGCGACCGCCTGCGCGTCGCGCACGAGCGAGTACTCGGCCAGCGTCCCGGCACCGACCATCGGGTGGACGGGTCGGCCCGCGAGCGAGAGGCGCGTGCTGCCGTCCGGCATCAGCCCGAACATGTTGTTGCGGCGGGTCTCGCTCGCGCAGCGCTCGAGGCGTCCGGCGCGGCAGTCCCCACAGTCGCCGCAGGGGCCGTAGAGGGCGATCACGACGGGATCGCCGACCGCGAGACCCGCCACTCCGCTCCCCACCTCGATGACGACGCCCGCGCCCTCGTGGCCGAGCACCATCGGGAGCCGTGCCACGGGGCTGCGTCCGTGCTGCACGTGCAGGTCCGAGCGGCATACGCCGGAGGCCGCGAGACGTATCAGCACCTCGCCGGCGTGAGGCGCCTCGACGCTGATCTCCTCGATCGCCAGGGGCTGCTCGTACGCGTGGAGCACGGCGGCGCGCATCGGGCGCATTCTCCACCGGCGGGGCACCGCCTGGCAACTCCGATGCGAGGACCGGAGCCCGGCGCTGGCGCTGTCAGGGCTTTTTCTTGTTTCCGAGCAGCTCGTCGCCCTTGCCCGCCACGCCGAGGTCGACGCCGAGCCAGCGGGGCAGCAGCTCTGCCCAGCGCAGCGCCTGGTCGCGCGTCATGTCGCCCGCGCGATCGAGGTGCGCGAGCGTGAGCCGCACCCCCTCGGGCTTCATGCCGGCGATGCTGCGCGCCATCGTGAGCGCCGCGCCCATCAGTTCGTCGCTCGGATGCGCCGCGCTCGCCAGACCCCAGCGCACGGCCGTTTCGGCATCGACCTCGCGACCGGTCAGGATGATCTCCTTGGCGCGCGTGGTACCGACGAGCCTCGCCCAGCGGGTGCTCGCCCCCCAGGCGCCGAGACCCGTGCCGAGATTCCGGAGGTGCCAGTCGCTGATCCGCGCGGCAGCCCCGACCAGGCGGAAGTCGCAGGCCAACGCGAGCTCTGCCGCGCCGGTAGTGCAGACGCCGTCGATCACCGCGATCGAGGGCACGAGCAGATCGTCGATCCGGTTGGTCAGGCTGAAGCCCTGCTCGACGCTGACGCCCTTTCCCTCCTCGAAGGAACGCAGATCCACACCCGCCCCGAAGCAGGGCCGGCCGTCGGGACGCGGCGCGCCGGCGAGGAGCCACACCCGGATCTCGGGATCCCGATCGATCCGCGCCACGGCGTCGGAGAGCTCGTCGAGCAGGGGTCCGTGGAGCGCATTCAGACGCTCCGGGCGCTGCAGCGTCACCACGGCGACGTGCGGCTCGGGCACTTCGAAGCGGATGAACTCGTAGGGCATCGACCAGGTCTCCCCTCAGTCCGAGATCGTCACCTCGGCCGGGATCTCGCGCAGCGTGAAGCTCGTGGTGCCTTCGAGCGCTGCATCTCGACCGTTCACCTCCACCCGCCGGATCGCACCCGCGAGCGGCGGTGCGAGGACGATGCCACCGGGCGGAAGGCGCAGCGCACCGCCCACGCGCAGTTTCAGCCGCCCCGGCCCCTCGCGGCGCAGCTCGTAGTCGAGCGGGCCATGATAGGTCGGAAGTCCGACGACGCGCAGGGGCTCGCCCGAAGCGAGCCAATCCGCCGGCACGCCGGCCGCGAGAACGAGCGAGCGGTCCGCTGCACGCTCGAAGACGAGAGCGGTCCGCAGCGAGTGGACGAAGGTCGAGGCGATCCACCCGTGCGGCAGGTCGCCCAGGAACTCGGCGCGTCGGGGGTCGTGCCACAGGATCTCGGGCCACTGGTTCCAGGCGAGGGGCCGCCGGTCGGCGAGCACGAAGGCCAGCAGGTGTCCTGCGTCGTCACGCCGGCCGAGACGCACGAACGCGTCCGCGATGCGCAGCTCGTAGGGCGCGTAGGCCTCGCGCACGAGCGCTCCGCTGCGGCGGCGATCGAGCTCTTGCGCGTAGAGTGCGAAGGTCTTCTGCGTGGCGGGCTCGGGGAGATCGGAAGCGTCGCCGCCAGTGCTGAACCAGATGGCCGTCGAGGTGGGATCGAAGTCGCCGAGCTCCACCGAGGCCGGCAGGCGATCGAGCCCGTGGAGCTGCATGGCGGCCACATAGGATGCGAGGAGATCGCGGTGGAACTCCTCCGCCAGCGCTCCGAAGGAGCGGGCGCGATCCGCATCGCCGAGCGCCGTGGCCAGGAAGGCGGCGTCGCGGAGCCCGCGCAACGCAAAGAGATCGTCCCAATAGGAGTGCACGGGCCGCGCCGCATACCCTTCGTGACTGATCGACTCCGGGAGCAGGCCGCGGAAGGGAAGCTTCTCGGGCGCCTCCCATTCGGGGCCGATGCGCTGCCGCCGCAGCCCTTCGAGAGCGGCGACGGCGCGGATCACGTGCGGCCACATCTCGCGCGGGAGCCGCAGGTCTCCGGTCATGCGGGCGTACTCGGCGACCAGGAACAGGAACTCTCCAGATGCGTCGTGCTCGGGCGTGAAATCCGGCCCGCGCGCGTCGATGCAGCAGGGAAGGGCGCCGTCCTCGCGCTGATGCGGCGCGTACCAACGCAAGAAGGCCGCGACCTCGTCGGAGAAACCCATCTCGAGCAGCGCACTCGAGGTGAGGGCTCCGTCGCGGATCCACGAGCGCTCGTAGTTGCGGGAGCCCGGCTGGATGCGCGGGCCGTCGCGATGGATCAGGATGTGTGCGACGGCGGTGCGCAGCGTCCACTCGAAGGCCTGGGCGGCCTTCGGGAGCGTGATGCCGATGCGGCCGAGGCTGGCGCGCCAGGCAGCGCGCGTGGTGTGGAGGGCGCCCTCGACCTCCTTCGCGCCGCTCGTGCGCGCTCGCTCCGCCGGCGAGCCCGGGAAGGGGATGCGCAGATGGACCTCGCGCACCTCGCCGGGGGCGAGCGAGAAGCGGTAGCGCAGTACCCCCGTCGCGAGCCCGCGCGGATCGCTCGTCTCCGCCGCTGCGCGCGGAGGCGCGGGACCCAGCAGATCACGAAGTGTGTTCTCGTTCTGCGGCGCCGCGTGGAACGCGTCCGGCGCGTCGAGCGCGAAGACGCGGGGCTCCCCGTCGACCCACACGGCACCGTCGCTGAAGCGCAGCTCGTGGACGGGGGCGACGACGGGGCGGAGGTTCAGCGACTGCCACGGCGGGAGCACCTGGAGCGGGCGCAGTGCGATGCGGAGCTCGCCTTCGCCAGGCGAGCTCCCGCGGTTCTCGACGCGGTAGCTCGCGTAGACGCGCGCGCGTCCTGGGGCGCCCGCCGCGAAGGCCCGCACGCGCAGCACGAGCGGAGGGTGGGCGCGCTCGACCTCCGGAAGCGGCAGGTAGCCCCCGTCGAGGGCCTGCGCGATCTTCGCCTCGTACCAGCCCTGTACCCGCCCGCCGGAGACCAGGAAGGGCTCGAGCGAGAATGCGCCCTTCGCCACTTCGAGCATCCCGTCGGCGTCGAGCAGTGCCTCGTGTTCGTCACCCTCGACGCCGATCACCGTCCAGTAGGTCGCCTCGCCCCGCAAGTAACGAGGCAGGAGCCCGGGCGGGCTGCGCCGCGCGAGCTGCTCGAGCGCCGCAACCGCCTCGCCCATCTCCCGCTTCGGTGTCGCGGGTGCCTCGGCCGACGCAGGGATGCTCGCGACGCAGACCACGCAGGCGAAGAGCCAAGACCTGCGAGCGGAGTTCATCGCGCAAGCGAAGCGCGCAGCGAGCCAAAGGCGAGCGGAGTTCATCGGGCTAGCCCCGCACGCTGCCGGCGAGGATGCCGCGCACGTAGTGGCGTTGGAACACGAGGAAGAGGAGCACCACCGGAAGCAGCGTCAGGACCGATCCGGCCATCATCAGCTCCACGTCCTGTACGTGCTCGCCGAGCAGGTTCGCGAGCGCCACCGGGAGCGTCTGGCGATCCTCGTCCCCGAGCATGATCAGTGGCCACAGGAAATCGTTCCAGTTGCCCATGAAGCTGAAGGTGGCGAGCGTCACGAGGATCGGACGCGCGAGCGGGAGTGCGATCTGGGCCCAGATGCGCAGCTCTCCGGCGCCGTCGAGGCGCGCCGCGTCGAGCAGGCTGTTCGGGATCTGGAGCATGTACTGGCGGACGAGGAAGATCCCGAAGATGCTCGCGAGGCTCGGGACCAGCACGCCGGCCCAGGTATTCACGAGCCCGACCTCGCGCAAGAGCAGGAAGAGCGGAAGCATCGCGACCTGGCCCGGTATCACGAGTCCGACCAGAAGCACCCGGAAGAGCCGGTCGCGGGCCGCGAATTGCAGCTTCGCAAAGGCATAGCCCGCCAGCGAGCTCGTGAAGAGCCCGATGGCAGTGGCCAGGGTGGCGAGCAGCGCGCTGTTCGCGGCCTGGCGCGCGAGGTGGAGCCGCGAGAAGAGCTCGCGATAATGCGCGAGCGTAGGCTCGCTGGGGACGAGCGCCGGAGGGAAGGCAGTCGCCTCGCCGGCCGGCATCAGCGACACCGAGAGCATCCACAGAAGCGGCGCGGCACACAGCAACGCGCCGAGCACGAGGAGTCCGTTCACCAGGAGTGCCAGCGCGCGTCCGCTCACGCGCCGAGCTCCCGGCCGCGCCATGCGCGGGCCAGCAACGTCGCGACGAGCACGACTGCGAAGAGCAGCACGGAGATCGCCGACGCCTGGCCGAGGTTCCACCAGCGGAAGCCCTGCTCGTAGATCAGCAGCACGATGCTGCGCGTGCTGTCCTCCGGGCCGCCTTGCGTCATCACGTAGGGCTCGGCGAAGAGCTGGAAGTGGCCGATCAGCGTCATCAGCACGACGAAGGACGTGGTCGGCAGCAGCATCGGAAGCGTGACGAAGCGCAGCTCCTGCCAGCGCGTCGCTCCGTCCAGGCGCGCGGCCTCGTAGAGGCGCTCGGGAATGCTCTGGAGGCCCGCGACGAAGATCACCATGTTGAAGCCGAAGTTCTTCCAGACGGCGAGCACGATGATGGCTGGCATCGCCCAGGCCGGGTCTCCGAGCCAGTCGACGGGCGCGATCTCGAGCCAGGCGAGCGCGCGGTTCGCGAGGCCGAGGCGCGGGTGGTAGAGGAAGCGCCAGACGACGGCCACCGCGACCAGCGTCGTCACCACGGGAAGGAAGTAGACCGTCCGGAAGAAGGCCTGCGCCCGCGCGCTGCGCGCACACAAGAGCAGCGCGGCCGTGAAGGAAGCGCCGACCGAGAGCGGTGCGCCGAGCGCGACGAAGAAGAGCGTGTTCGCGAAGGCCTTCCAGAAGGTAGGGTCGCGCAGGAGTCGCGCGTAGTTCTCGAGCCCCACGAAGCGGAGGTTGCGCGGGTCGGCGAGCGCGTAGAGGTCGAAGTCGGTCAGCGAGAGCAGGAAGGCGGCGGCGATCGGGAGGACGAAGAAGGCGAGCAGCGCGATGAGCGCAGGCGAGAGGAAGATCGCCGCGGGATGCAAGCGCACCGGGAGGTCCCCCCAGAGTCCGATCGCCCAGCTCGTTCGCTTAACTGCCGCCAGGCTCGCGTGCGAGTAGCCAGCGGCGCTTCTCTAGCATCTGATCGGCCTCCCGGTCCAGCATCCGAAGGGCCTCGTCGGCGCTCTCGCTGCCGCGGACGACCGCCTCTGCGTGGCGCGCGATCCGGGTCGCGATGCGCTCCCATTCCGGGATCTTCGGCGGCGGCCGGACGGCTTCGAGCTGGGCGCGAAAGGCCTGGGCGTGCGGCGACTCTGCAAGGCGGGGATCGCGCCAAGCCGAGCGCCGGGCCGGAAGATCTCCCGAGATCGCGTGAAAGGCGGCCTGCTGCTCGGGCTCGGAGAGGAACTCGATCCAGCTCCAGGCGGCATCGCGGTGCGGGGAGGCGGCCACGATGCCGAGGCCCGCTCCGCCCGCGAGCGAGAGGCCCGGTGCTTCCCCCTCCGGTGCTGGGAGCGGCGCGGTGGCCCAGCGGTCCTGGAGCTCCGGGGGCAGGCGCCGCGCGAGCTCGCCGAGATTCCACGGTCCACTGACGAAGCTCGCGAAGGCGCCGGCCGCGAAGTCCTGGTGAAGATTCCCGATCGCCGCGGCACCGCGACGTGGTGCGAAGCCGTCGCGGAAGAAGCCCTGGTAGAAATCGAAGGCGGCGCGGAAGGCGGTGCTCGTGAAGTTCCCGTAACGATCTCCGTCGCGCAGCAGCTCGGCGTTGCGCTGGAAAGCCAGCAGCACGGGGAGCTCCCACTCGCTGAGCGGCAGCAGGATCGGGTAGCTCGCCGCGGGCAGCACGCGTTTCAGATCCGCGAGCGACGCGCGCCACTCGCTCCAGCTGCGTGGCGCGCGCGTCCAGCCCGCCTCTTCGAAGAGATCGCGGCGGTAGAAGAGCAGCCGCGTGTCGGCGTACCAGGGCACCGCCCAGGTGGTGCCCCCGACGACGCCCATGTCGAACACTCCCTCGAAGAAAGCGTCCGCGCGGACGACCGCAGAGGCATCGATCCGCGCGTCGAGCGGCTCGAGCGCTCCGAGGGCCACGAGCTCCGGGATCCAGGTGCTCCCGACCTGGATCAGGTCTGGGAGCGCCCCGCCGGCGAACGCCGTGAGCAGCTTCTCGTGTGCCGCACTCCACGGGATCTGCTGCACGCGCACCCGCAGGTCGGGATGACGCCGCTCGAACTCGGGTACGAGCTCGCGCACGAGCTCGCCCTCGCGCCCGAGAGCCCAGAACTCGAGCGTCAGCCGTCCATCGGGCTCGGCGTCGCCCCCGCAGGCGCAGGCGAGGAGCAGCGCAAGCAGCCGCGCGTGCGGCGAACGGCGCACGGCCCGCACTACGCGGGCGTTGCGAGTGGCACGAGCCCCTCGGGCTCGGTCACTGGCAGCGAACAGCTCATTCCGCGGCACACCCACGCGGTGGGGCGACCGTCCTGGGGTTCGCGACCCGCGAGCCACGCCGGGTCGAGACCCGTGGGCACGGGCGCGCCCGGCTGCACCACGACGACCGCGTCTTCGGGGCCCAGCACGCGACGCGCCCGGTCGGCCAGCACTTGGGTAGCGCGCGAACCCGGATCTCCGGCGATCACGGCGACCGAGAGCCCGCTCTCGGCGAGGAGTGCGGCGCGCGCGAGCGTCGGCTGGGACTGCGCCGCACGCTCGAGCTCGACGGCGTGCGTGCGCAGCACCCTCTCCACGATCTGGGCGAGGTCCGCGCGCCCGCTGAGCGTCGCCGCGCGGAGCAGGCCGAGCAGCGCCCAGCCCGTCGAGCCCGGAGTGGCGCCGTCGGGGTCGGAGCGCGGGCGCTGCACCAGGGGCTCTCCGTCGTCGGGGGTCAGGAAGAGGTCGGCTTCCGCGCCATCGTAGAAGTGGCGGGCGATGGCCTCGGCGAGAGCGATCGCCCGGACCAGCCAGGCATCGCCGGCGCCGGCGCGGTGGAGGTCGAGGAAGGCCTCGAGCAGCGCCGCGTGGTCATCGAGAAAGCCTGGGATCCGGGCGCGCTCGCCGTCGAAGACGCGGCACAGGCGTTCGTCGCGATCCCGCAGCCTTTCGAGTGCGAACTCCGCAGCGGAGCGCGCCGCGTCGACCAGCGCCGGCAGCGCGAGGGTGCTGCCGGCGCGTGCGAGGCCGGAGATCGCGAGCCCGTTCCACGCGGCGACGCGCTTGCGGTCGGTCGCCGGCCTCGGGCGCGACCCACGGATCTGCAGCAGTGCGGCGCGCTCGGCCGCCCACTCGTCACGAGGCGCGCGCGCCCGATCGCGCAGCACGGTCGTCGCGCCTTCGAAGTTCCCGCCCGCCCTCACGTCGTAGGCCGCGCAGAATGCCGGCGCGGGCCCGTCCCCGAGCGCCGACTCGATCTGCGCCGGGGTCCACACGTAGAAGATTCCCTCTTCGCCCTCGCTGTCCGCATCGAGACTCGCGTAGAAGCCTCCCTCGGGCGCGAGCATCTCGCGCGCGAGCCACTCCGCGGTCTCGCGCACGGGCCAGGCGAGCTCGTCGTCGCAGGCGCCCGTGCGGCGCCAGGCCTCGGCGTAGGTGCGCAGCAGCTGTCCCTGGTCGTAGAGCATCTTCTCGAAGTGCGGCACGCCCCAGTGCGCGTCGACGCTGTAGCGGTGGAAGCCTCCGCCGAGCTGATCGTAGACGCCGCCGCGCGCCATCTCCCGACAGGTCAGCACGACGTGATCCAGCGCCTCGCGTGCCTTGCGCTCCGAGAGGTGATCGCAGGCCGCGAGCAGCAGGTCGAGAGTGGGCGGCGTCGGAAACTTGGGCGCGCGGCCGAAGCCGCCGTGTTCGGGATCGGCGCCCTGGAGCAGGCGCTGTGCGCCGCGGACTGCAGTGGCGACGCCGGGTGCCTCCGAGGCCACTCCGCTCGGCCGGCGCCCGAGCGCTTCGAGGATCTGCGCGGCGCTCTGGCGCAGCTCGGACGCGCGCGTTCGGTAGGTCCGCTCGACGGCCTCGAGTAGCTGGCCGAAGGAGGGCAGCCCGTGGCGCGGCTCGGGCGGGTAGTAGGTGCCTCCGTAGAAGGGTCGGCCGTCGGGCATGCAGAAGACGGTGAGAGGCCATCCCCCGTGGCCGGTGAGCGCGGTGACCGTGTCCATGTAGATGCGGTCGACGTCCGGGCGCTCCTCGCGGTCGACCTTCACGTTCACGAAGAGGCGGTTCATCAGCGCGGCGGTCTCCGCGTTCTCGAAGGACTCGCGCTCCATCACGTGACACCAGTGGCAGGCGCTGTAGCCGATCGAGACCAGCAGCGGGAGGTCCTCGCGCTGCGCTCGTTCCAGGGCTTCGGCGCCCCACGGATACCAGTCGACCGGATTGTGCATGTGCTGACGGAGATAGCTGCTCGCTTCGGAGGCGAGGCGGTTTTCGGGGCGGCCGCTCGGGCGATCGTTCACGCGCGCTCCGGGGCTGGAATCAGCCTAGGCTACCATGCTGCCGCGCGCGCGGGAGGCGTGCCGGGAGGTGCATCGCCCTGGGCGGTCCGTCGATCGATCCGAACGCGATCGCGAGCGCCCGGGAGCGTGCGCTGGGCTTCGTCCGCACGCACGCCGACGAGTTTGCGCAGCAGCGCGCGGGTGCACTCGTCGAGCGCGCCCGTGCACCGGCGTTGGCGGAGTGGCTCGCCGGACAGCAGCTCGCCGATGGCGCTTTTGCCGACGCATCGGGCCACGCTCTCCCCGCGACGCGACGGGCGCTCGCGGCGCTGGTGCAAGTTGGCGTGATGCACGGCGCGCTGGTGGAGCGCACGGCGCAGGTCCTCGTCCGGGCGCAGCGCACGGAGGGATGCTGGGAGCCCGCGGGAGACGCCTCCGAGGGCGCCGCGATCGAGGCGACCGGACGCATCGCCGGCGTGCTCGCCCGCACGCCCTGCGTCAAGTCGCGGACGCTCGACGCTGCGGCCGACTGGCTCGCGGAGCGCTTCGCTCCGGAGCGCGTCCAGGGCTTCGCGATCGCGGCCCTCGGGGCTTACGCGGCGACCTTCGCGAACATTCCACATGAGGCCTCCGACGCGATCCTCCAATGGTGCGGTCGTGAGCTCGAACGGGGCTTTCGCGCGGGGGCCTTCGCTGCGGTGCGCACGGCCCGGGTGCTGGTCGACTGCGACGCGCCGTCGCTGCCGGGAGCGCGTTTCGCGGCGAACGAAGTGGTGGCCGCGCTGCTGCGCGAGCAGGGGCAGGACGGAGGCTGGCCGTCGCAGGGCGGCGAGCCGGCGTGCCGGATCGCGCGGACGCTAGATGCGCTCGCGGGCCTTGCTCGACTCGCCTTTCGTTGAGGCCTGCGCGCTCTCCGACAGCGCGATCCCCCCGAGCCATGCGGGAGCCCACCAGTTCCAGCGGCCCATCAGGCGCATGGTCGCGGGCACGAGCAGCGCGCGCACCACCGTCACGTCGAGCAGGATCGCCGCGGCGACGCCCACGCCGACCTCCTTCACGTAGAGCAGGTATCCCGTGGCGAAGGCGCCGATCACCACGATCAGGATCGCCGCCGCGCTGCTGACGATCCGGCCGGTGTGCGCCAGGCCGTAGGCGATGCTGCGCCGGTTGTCGCCGTCCTTGCGGAACTCCTCCTGGATGCGGCTCAACAGGAAGATCTCGTAGTCCATCGAGAGGCCGAAGACCACCGCGAACATGATGACCGGGATGGTCGGGTCGATGCCTCCGGGCGGTTCGAAGTTCAGCAGCGTCGCCAGGTGGCCGTCCTGGAAGGCCCAGACGAGGAAGCCGTAGCTGGCCGCGAGCGAGAGCAGGTTCATCACGGTGGCCTTGATGGGGACCAGCAGCGAGCGGAAGCCGTGCAGCAGGACGAGCAGGTTCCAGACGATGACGAGCACCGCGACGCGCCGTCCCCACTCGGTCAGCGTCTCCTGCACGTCGACCTGGTACGCGGTGGGCCCCCCGACCGAGACCCGCAGCTTCGGGTGCGGGAGCGCACGGATGGCCTGCACCAGCGCCACGGCCTGTGGCGAGCGCCACGACACTCCGCAAGGAACCGTGACGAGGGCGATCTCGCGGTCGACGGTGTGCGCGAGCGGGATCTCGACGTCGGGTTTTGCGGCCCGCGAGCGCCGCTCGACCTCCGAGAGGCGCTCGGGGTCGAGCTCGTTGAGCGGCGTCTGCACGTTGTCGTTGCCGGCGACGCGTCGCAGCTCGCGCAGGAAGGCGTGGACGTAGTGGAGCTGGGTCGTCTCGAGCACCGGCCCGTCGGCCTCGATCAGGACCTGGATCGCCCAGGTCCCCGCCTGGTCGAAGACCGCGGGATCGGCGAGGCGCTCCTCGACGATGCGCACGGCCGAATCGGCCGGGAGGATGCGGGCGTCGGGGAGCACGCTCTTCATCCGCAGCCCCGGGAGCGCGAGTGTGACGAGCAGCGCGATGCACGCGCCGGCCGTCGTCCACGGGTGGCGCAGCGAGATCTCCGAGATCCGCAGCCACAGCGGGCTCGGGCCGGTGCGAGGCTTGCGGCGCGTGATGGGCCAGAGGTCGACGCGCGGGCCGAGCCAGGCCAGCGTGGCAGGCAGCAGGACCAGCGCACCCAGCGCGGCCGTTGCCACCGCGAGCACGCCGCCGAGTCCGACCCCGCGGAGCAGCGGAACCGGCACCACGATGAGCACTGCGACGCTCACCGCGACCGTGAGCGCGGAGACCCAGACGGCCCGACCGGCGGTGCCGAGCATGGTCGTCACCGCTTGCGCCGGGTCGGAGCCCGCGGCGAGCTCGTCGCGGAAGCGCTGCACCACCAAGAGCGAGTAGTCGAGCGAGAGGCCGAGACCCAGGAAAGTCCCCACCGTGAGGGCGAAGACCGAGACGTCCATGAAGAGGGCGAGGAGTCCGGTCAGCGCCGTCGTCGCGGCCAGGCTGAACGCCCCGATGAAGACGGGCAACAGCGCGGCGACCGTACTGCGGAAGAAGATCAGCGTGAGCAGCGCGGCGAAGGGGAGCGCGAGACGCTCGGCCTTTGCGATGTCTCGCGCGGCGATTTCCTGCCCGAGGAGCTCTGCCGCGACCAGACCGCCGATCTCGATCTCGGCACCGATCTCCTTCAGGATGGGCTCGATCCGTGCGAGCGTCTCGATGCCCTCGGCGGCAGAGCCGGCCAGGTCGATCACGAGAATGGTCTGCTCGCCGTCGAGCGAGACCAGCGACTCGAGACCCGTGTTGTAGTACGTGAGGGCGGTCGCTACGCCCGCGTCTTCGTGGAGCAGCTCGAGCGCGTCGAGCACGTAGGTCGCGAAGCTCGAATCGCGCACGCTCGACCCAGGTGTGTGCAGGATCGCGACTACGTCGGGCTGGCCGACACCGAGGCGCTCGAAGAGAACCTCACCGACGCGGTTCGATTCGCTCCCGGGAGCCTCGAGCCCGGCCGATCGCAGCCTCGACGCCACCGAGACGGCGTAGATCCCCGCGGCGATCGAAGCGATGACGAAGGCTACGACGACGAGACGACGCTTGCGGACGAGCCGGCCCGCCAAGCGCGTGAAGGGCGAGGCGGGGCCCGAGGCTGCCGGCGGCGCGGGCGGCATCGACTTCTCGTTCCTCGTGCGGGGGAGCGACGCGCTCTCGCGGCGTTCTCGCCCCGGCCGCTCCGGCTCAGTTGACTGCGAGGGGGAGCGGGAAGCTATCCGGCGGACGGTCCGGCGTCCAGCCTTCATGAACTCCGCTCGCCTGCGGCCGGATCGCCGTACGAGCTCCACGAGAACACGTTCCCGAGACGCCACACACGCAAGCGCGAAGCGCGCGCAGCGAGCCGCAGGCGAGCGGAGTGGGCTGCCACGGCTCGGATCCTGGCATCGTCCTCGAGCCTGATTCAGTCTTCCATCGCGGGGGAAGGGGTGCGGCGTTTCCAGCGGTAGATCGCGACGAGTGCGAGCATTGCGACGGTGCCGGGGATCCAGTGCTCGTCGATCCAGGCGAGCACGGCTTCGAGGGTGGGGCGGATGCTGGCGGCGACACCCAGCACGACCACGGCTCGCAGCACGAGTCCTGGCGCTGCCAAGGCCGCGAAGACGACCGGCCGCATTCCCGAGGCGCCGGCTAGCGCCGAGAGGGTGGGTCCGCTCAGGAAGAACACGATCGGGTGGGAGGCGCGCCGGAAGAGCTGCTCGAGCCAGCGAACGTAGCGGCCGAAGCCGACCGCGCGCGACTCGATCCACACGATGCCGGCGGGCCCGAGTGCCCGCCCGAGGTGGAAGCTCGCGAGGTAGAAGAGCATGCGACGCGCCACCACGACTACGACGAAGGCAAAGGGGTCCACCGTGGGCGCGGCGAGGAGCAGGTGCCGTCCGAGTGGGCTCATCGCTACGAGCAGCAGCGGGTAGTGGTTCACCAGGTAGAGCGAGAACGCGACCCCGAGCAGCGAGATCGAAGACAGGATCGCGAGGGTCGAGACGCAGATGCGCACGATCCGCCGCCGCTCGGAGTCGAGCAGCCAGCGGCTCGCCGGGTCGCGCCCGCCGGGCAGCTCCGGGCCGCCGTCGAGGGAGGAGTCTGCGTCGTGCATCCCCGGGGAGGCTAGCTCGACGAGCCTTGCTCGCCGGCGGCGGCCGCGCAGCCGGCCTACGCTCGGGCCGGGAGGAGTGCAGATGAACCTCGCGCGGCTGCACGAGGCGATCGCGGCGGCGATCCCGGAACGGGAGTGCCTCGTCTTCCGCGACCGCCGCTACCGCTGGGCAGAGGTCACGGAGCGCACCCGCCGGCTGGCGGATGTCCTGCGCGGCCACGGTCTCGGCTGCCGCCGCGAGCGAGCCGGGCTGCGCGGCTTCGAGTCCGGGCAGGACCACGTCGCGCTCTACCTCTACAACGGCAATGAGTACCTGGAGGGGATGCTCGGCGCGATGAAGGCCCGCGCGGCTCCCTTCAACGTGAACTACCGCTACGTCGAGGAAGAGCTGCTCTACCTCTTCGACAACGCCGACGCACGAGCCGTGATCTACCACGCGAGCTTTGCGCCGACGCTGGCACACCTGCGCGAGCGACTCCCCGGGATCCGCCTCTGGCTCCAGGTCGACGACGGCAGCGGAGAGCCGCTGCTCCCGGGCGCTCTCGACTACGAGGCAGCGCTCGCGCAGGCCTCCCCGCGCGAGCCCGAGGGCCTCTCCCCGGACGATCTCTACATCCTCTACACCGGGGGGACGACGGGCATGCCGAAGGGCGTGCTGTGGCGGCAGGAGGACATCTTCCACGCGGCGCTCAACCCGCGCGCTGCTCGCGACATCGCGTCCGTCGTCGAGCGGGCGCGGGAGGGAGGGCCGCGCGCGCTCCCGGCGCCCCCCTTCATGCACGGCGCGGCGCACTGGGCGGCCTTCACCATGTGGCACGTCGGGGGCACCGTCGTGGTGCAGTCCGAGCCGCGGCGTCTCGATCCGGCGGACATCTGGTCGACGGTCGAGCGGGAGAAGGTGAGCGCACTCACCATCGTGGGGGACGCCTTCGGCCGGCCGCTGCTCGACGAGCTGGCCAGGCGCGCCTACGACGTCTCCTCGCTGCGCCGTCTGACGACCGGCGGCGCGATCCTCTCCGCGTCGCAGAAGCGCGAGTTCCTGGAACGCATTCCCGGGCTGCGCATCCTCGATGCACTCGGTTCGTCCGAGAGCGGCGGGCAGGCAGCGAAGTTGTCGACCGACAGCGCCGACGCCACGACCGGGGACTTCGAGCCGAGCCCCGACAACGTCGTGCTGCGCGCGGATCTCTCCGGCGAGGTCGCCCCGGGCTCCGGGGAGCCGGGCTGGCTCGCGCGCCGTGGGCGCGTTCCGCTCGGGTACTACAAGGATCCGGAGAAGAGCGCGCGCACCTTCCCGGTGATCGGCGGCGTGCGCTACGCCGTTCCGGGCGACCGCGCGATCCTCGAGGCCGACGGGCGCCTCCGCCTGCTCGGCCGCGACTCCGCCACGATCAATACGGGCGGCGAGAAGGTCTTTGCCGAAGAGGTGGAGCACGCGCTCAAGCACCACCCGAGCGTATACGACGCCGTCGTCGTGGGAACGCCGCACGAGCGATGGGGTCAGCAGGTGATCGCGCTCGTGCGCCTGCGCGAGGGGGCCGCCGCGAGCGAGGACGATCTGCGCGCCACAGCCGGAGAGCACGTGGCCGCGTTCAAGCTCCCGCGCCGGATGCTCTTCGTCGACGAGATCGTGCGTTCGCCGAGCGGGAAGCCCGACTATCGCTGGGCGCGCGAGGCAGCCCTCTCCCGTCTCGCTTGACGCGAGCGAAGCCCCGTCGAGGCAGGCGAAGCGCGCAGCGAGGCGCAGCCGAGCGAAGTGAGGTGGACTGAAGCGTGCTCGATCTCACACCCGACGAGGTGCTCACGACGACCCGTGCGGTGCGCCGCCGTCTCGACAACTCCCGCCCCGTCGAGCGAGAGCTGGTCGAGAAGTGCCTCGAGATCGCGCTCCAGGCCCCGAACGGCTCGAACCTGAATGCCTGGCGCTGGATTGCAGTCGACGATCGCGCGACCGTGCTGCGCATGGCCGAGATCTACGATGCCGCGCTCGATGACTACGTGAAGTCGCTCGGGAGCGCGGTCGGGAAGGGCTATGCCGGGGCGTCCGTGCCTGGCTTCGAGAGGATCGGCGCCTCCGTGCAGCACCTGCGCGAGCAGATGCGCGAGGTACCGGTGCTCGTGGTTCCGCTCCTTGCGGGTCGCACCGAGGGCGCGAGCGTCTTCTTCCAGGCGAGCCTGTGGGGCTCGATCGTGCAGGCAGTCTGGAGCTTCATGCTGGCGCTGCGTGTGCGTGGCCTCGGGAGCTGCTGGACGACCGGCCACCTTCACCGGGAGGCGCAGATGGCCGAGCTGCTCGGGATCCCACACGAGCGCTTCACGCAGGTCGGTCTCTTTCCGGTGGCCTACACGCTTGGAACGGAGTTCAAGCGCGCCTGGAGGCGCCCGACCGACGAGGTGTTGCGCTGGAACCACTTTCAGCCCTGAGCGGAACGAGTCGGGACGCGTACGAGCGCGAGTGCGCCGGCTGCAAGGGCGAGCCACCCGAGGAAGAGGCGCAGCGCGAGCTGGTAGCTGCCGGTCGAGTCGAAGGACCACGGCGCGAGCTGGAGCGCCGTGATGGCGAGCGGGAGCATCAGCGGGCCCATCAACCCCATCACGCGCCCGAACCCTTCGCGGCCGAAGCAATCCGCGATGAGCGCGCCCCAGAGCGGCAGGAAGCCGCCGATGGCGAGACCTCCGACGGCGCTTCCGGCCGCGAGCCAGAAGAAGGAGGGCCGGGCGAGGAGCACGCCGAGGTAGACCGCCAGTGTCGCCATCGCGATCCAGACCAGCGCGCGTTTGTCCCAACGATCCGCGATCGCTCCGAAGCCGAGCTTGCCGACGATGCCGAAGGCCGAGAACGACGAGAGCAGCAGCGAGGCGCGCTCGGCCGAAATCCCGAGATCCGTCGCGTAGGCGTGCAGGTTCGTCAGCAGGCCGCCCAGGATTGAGAAGACGCTCCCGATCGCGAGCGTGATCGCCAGGAAGTTTCGGTCGCGCAGCAGGCTTCGGAAGCTGTGCTGCGGCTGGGCGGTGGTTGAGTCGACCTGCACGGGCTGGAGCGGCGGGTCGCCGTCGGTCCCGAGCCCCCGCTCCTCGGGGCGGCCGACCACCGTGACGGCCACGATCGGGAGTGCGATCGTCAGCAGCGCCGCCGCCATCACCAGGATCGCCCCCCGCCAGCCGAAACGCTCGATCGCGAGCGTCAGGAGCGGTGGAAAGAGGAAGCCGCCGATCGAGGTTCCCGTGGCAGAGATCCCGAGAGCGAGACCACGGCGCCTCAGGAACCAGTTCGCAACGAGCTTCGAAGCGCTGATGGGTCCCGCCGCCACCGCGCCGGGTCCGACCACGCCGGCGAAGAGCAGTCCGGCGAGCCACAGCTGCGGGGCGACGGCGATCAGCGCGAAGCCGACGGCCATCAGCAGTGCACCCGCGCAGAGGATCGCGCGGATCGAGCGGCGGTCGAGCGCCTGCCCGAGGAAGGGCGCGAGCGCCGCCATCGCGACCGCGAGGCCCGAGTAGCCCCACGCGATGTCGCTGCGCGACGCTCCGAACTCCTCTGCGACCGGCTTGAGGAAGAGCGGGAACGCGTACTGGGTGAAGCCGACGGAGAAGCTCTGCACCAGCAGCGCGGCTCCGACCATCCACCAGCCGTAGAAGGTTCCGCGCGCGACCGGATTCTCCACGGGCCGCTCTCCTCTCGGTGTCGGGGCGGCCGGAACATGGCTCAGGACGGTCCGTCCGCGCAATCGCGCCAGGCACTGGCGCTCGGTCGCGCGAGCGAGGACGGAATGTGCTTGCATCCATGCCAGATCGGGAGGTCTAGAAGATGAGCGTGCCCGGGAGCGAGAAGATCGGCGTCGTCGTCGTCGGAACGGGCTTCGGAGTCCTGACCCACGTGCGGGCGCTGCGTGCGGCGGGGCTCCCGGTCGCGGCGCTCGTCGGCCGCGATCCGAAGAAGACGGCGGAACGCGCGGCACGCTTCGGCATTCCGCACGCGTCGACCTCGCTCGGCAAGGCGTTGGCACTTCCCGGAGTCCGGGCCGTGACGATCGCGACGCCTCCGCACAGCCACGCCAGGATCGCCCTTGCGGCGATCCGTGCGGGGAAGCACGTGCTCTGCGAGAAGCCCTTCGCAAAGAACGCGCGCGAGGCGCGGCGCCTGCTGGACGCCGCGGAGGAGGCGGGCATCGTCCATCTGCTCGGAACCGAATTCCGCTGGGCTACCGCTCAGGCGCTGCTCGCGCGCGTCGTTGCGAGCGGCCGTATCGGGACGCCGCGGCTCGCGACCTTCCTGCTGCACCTTCCGATGCTCGCGAATCCCTCGGCCGAAGTGCCGGAGTGGTGGTCCGACGCGTCGCAGGGCGGCGGCTGGCTCGGCGCCTACGCGTCCCACGTGGTGGACCAGATCCGCACCACGCTCGGCGAGTTCGAGGGCGTGAGCGCTGCGCTCCCCGTCGTGGCCGAGCGCGAATGGACTGCCGAAGACGGCTACAGCGTCCGCTTCCGTCTCCGCTCCGGCGTCGATGGGATCCTCCAGAGCACGGCGGCCGACTGGGGGCCCTTCCTCGCGGTGGCACGCATCGTAGGGTCCAGCGGCACCGCGTGGTCCGAGGGCGATGCGGTGAAGGTCGCCGATCGCACGGGCACGCACGAGGTCCCGGTGCCGGAGGACCTGCGCCTGCCGCCGCCCGATCCGCCGCCCGGCGATCTGCTGCACAGCGCCTACGACATGCTGCACGCCGGCGGGATCGATCTCGGACCCTACACGAGATTGTGCGAGGTATTCCGCGATCGCATCCTGGGCCGCCCGGTGGCGAAGGATCCGGTTCCCCCCACCTTCGCCGATGGCGTGGCGAGCATGGCCGTGATCGACGCGATCCGGCGCTCGGCCGCCAATGGAAGATGGGTCGCCGTCCCGGATGCCTCCCGGTCTCGCGCGCAGCGCTTCTTCGCTCCCGATCGCGGTGGGGGAAACCGGGAGTGATCCGAGCGAGCGAGGTCCGATGACGCAGATGCACTCGGACGACGAGTTCCACCCGCCCACGAGCGACGATCCCTGGTGGACCGAGACCTGCTGGTTCACCTTCACCGTTCCCGAGCGTGGACGTCCGCAGGACACGGCGGCTACAGCTATGCCACCGCCTCCGAACGCGATGCCTTCCACACCATCACGATGGATTTCGGCTCGGGCTGTCTCTCGATCCATGGCTATCCGAAGCGGGTGCGCATCGAGGGCCGGGACGAGCTCGGTCGCGAGCTGCACGCGGAGGGGCGCTGCCTCAACCGGCTCGCGTTCTTCATCAACCCGAACCTCTTCAGCGTGAACTGTCTCACCGAGTGGAACTTCGATGGGCTCGAGGCCCACGGCGAGGACCACGACAACTGGAGCGCCCCCGCCGCGCGACGCTTCTTCCGCGCCGCGCTCGGTCATGCGGGCTAGCTCGAGGCGAGTGCATCCGCGGCGAAGGAAGGGGACCCGATCAAGTCGCCTGGGGAGCCCCTCGCCTGTGCAGGAAGTGGACCCCGGCGCCGAGCACGATCCC
>CAYPSI010000010.1:0-24509 GCA_964413375.1 uncultured Spirochaetales bacterium
CGCGACCCTGGGGCTGCTCCTCGCGCTCGCCGCTCACCTCGCGGCCGGCTTCCGCCACAACGTGAGCTGGGACGAGTTCGCGCTGCTCGACCTCGCGGACACCACCGTGGCAACCGGCGAGCTCCACTCGGGGGCGCGTCCGGGGCTCGCAGTCTGGTTGCTGGTTCCGCTGGTGCGGGGCTGCGACGACGAGATCGCCGTGGTGCGCACCGCGAGGGTGCTGTGGACGGGGATCACGCTGCTCTTCCTCGTGGGCCTGGGCCTCTGGGTCGCGCAGCTCGAGCCGCAACGCGCGCGGCGCCGCGATGCGGCCCTGCTCGGCGTGGCGCTGCTGGCCTGCGTCCCGGCCTTCCTTGCGACCTCGCTCCAGCTTCGCACCGACCAGATCGCGCTCGCGGGAGGCGCATGGGGCGGCTGGGCGCTGCTCGCCTCGCGGCGTCGTCCCTGGCTCGCGCTCGCGGCGGGTGCCTGCTTCGGCGTGGGCTTCCTCGGATCGCAGAAGCTCTTGTACCTGCTCGCGCTCGCGGGCCTCCTCGCCGCGGGCCAGCTCCGACTCGAGAGGGAGCTCGCCCCGCGCCGCGAAGCGCTGCGCGTGGCACTCACCGGCGCCGGCTTCGCGGCCGTCGTCTTCGCGTTCGAGCTCGCGATCTCGGCAGCCTTCGACGTACCCGAGGGTCGCGCCGCGAGCGAGGGGCTCTCGAGCGAGTACCTGGAGAGCGGCCTCTCACTCTTCGACTTCTATCGCCACACGCTCGGCTTGCGCGAGTACCGCGAGATGCTCCCGAGCCTGGCACCTCAGCTCGCAGCGCTCGCCGCGCTCGCGGCCGCAACACCGCTGGCCCTGCGGGCGCGAGGACGCTCCGCCGACTCGGTCCTGCTCGCATGGGCGGTGCTAGCCCTCGGCACCTGCGTCGGCCTCTTCCACGCGGCGGCCTTCCGCTATTTCTGGATGACGCTCGGCATCTTCCCGGCCTTCGCGATTGCGCTCGGACGCGGGCCGATCCGGGCCTGGCTCGCGGCGCGCAGCGGGCGGCTGCTGCCCGTCATCGCAACGGCCTTCGCGGGCCTGCTGCTGATCCCGGCCGCCCTCGAGTCGGCCCTGCTGCTGCGCGACACCCAGTCGGTTCAGCGCGAGAGCCTCGCCTTCGTGCACCGCCATTTCGCGCGCACGGATGCCGGCTTCCATCCCGAGAGCGCTCTCTTCTGTCAGGACGGGCGCCAGACGATCCGCACGCACCTCTCGCAGAAGATCCACCGCCGCTTCGCCGGGTCCGCCCGCGAAGCGAATACCGCGCGGATGCTGCGTACCTTCCGCGAGACGCCGATCCAGTTCATCGTGGAGTCCTTTCGGCTGAACCAGTTCCCGGTCGAGCTACGGCGCTTCTGGGCCGAGAACTACCAGCCCTACCATGCCTCGGTCTTCGTCGCCGGGCGTCGCCTCTCCGGCCCGCGCGGGAGCGAGATCGCCTTCGAGATCCTGGTACCCGGCCGCTACCGCTGGATCCCACGCGGCGCTCCCCACCCTCTCGCGCTGGGATCGCACCAGATCCGCGCGGGCGACGTGCTCGAGCTCGCCGCCGGGGCTCATTCCGCGCGAATGCTCGAGGATGTTCCCGACGGGATGCTCGTCCTCGACGTCTCCGAGCCGCCCGGGCCGGCCCCACTCGCGTTCTACGAGGCCCACTGAGATGCGCGTGGCACTCGTCACGAACATCGTCTCGCCCTATCGCGCTCCGGTCTTCCGCCGACTGGCCGAGACCCCCGGCTGGCGGCTGCGGATCTTCACCAGCGCGGAGACCGAGTTCGACCGCTCCTGGAATGTCGACAGCGGCGGCCTCGACGTCGTGCGGGTGCGCGGCGCCTCGCTCGTACGCCGCGGGCGCACGCTCCACTTTCCGCTCGCCCTTCCGCTCGCGATGCGGCGCTTTCGCCCGGAACTCGTCGTCAGTGGCGAGCTCGGACCCCGCTCGTGGCTCGCCCTGCTCTACTGCATCGTCGCGCGCGTGCCGCTCGTGCTGTGGACCTACCCCTCGCGCACCGGGGGGAAGCGCGCGCAGGGCTGGCGCCTCGCTCTACGCCAGGCCCTGCTCCGACGCGCGCGCGCGGTGATCGGGATGGGTACCCAGGCGCGCGAGGCGCTGACGGCCTGGGGCGTGCCCGATGGCGCGATCCACGATGCACCGAACGCACACGACGCCGAGGGCCTGCACAAAGCGCTCGCGCGCGTCGACCCGGAGGCCGCGCGCCGCGGGCTGCGCGCCGGACTCGGCTGCCGCGATCGGATCGCGCTCTACGTCGGGCGCCTGATCGAGACGAAGGGCGTGGCCCCCCTCCTCGACGTCTGGGAAGATCTCGCGCCGGGGCTCCGGAGCGGCTGGACCCTGCTCCTGCTCGGCAGCGGCCCCCTCGAAGAACATGTGCGCCACGCCGTGCGCACGCACGAGCGCGGCGAGATCGTCCATCTGCGGGCCGTGCCGGAGTCCGAGGTCGCCGCGTTCTACGCCGGTGCCGACCTCCTCGTCCTTCCGAGCCTCGAGGAGACCTGGGGAGTCGTCGCAAACGAGGCGATGGCCTGCGGCCTCCCGGTCTGCGGCTCGCGCCTCGCGGGCTGCGCCGACGACCTCTTGCTGGAAGGGGAAACGGGCTGGGTCTTCGATCCGCGCCTGGCCCACGATTTCACCGCGGCGCTCCTGCGCGCGCTCGACTGCCCCGACCGCGAGCGCCTCGGCGCGCAGGCCCGCCGCCATGCCGCGCGCTTCGGACCCGACGCAATGGCCGACGGCATGCGCCGCGCGATCGCGGCGGCGGCGGAGCGCGAGCGCGGGCCCGCTTGAAGGCCTTCCGCGGCCGGGCTACTGCTCGGCGCGGTCCATGCACTGCCGCGTTCCGCTCACGTGGGGGCTGCTCCTCCTCCTCACCTGGGGAGCCATCGAGGCCGCGTGCCTCGGCGCGCTCTGGGCGTTCCAGCAGCGCGGCTACCGCGTTCCGGTCGAGGCGCGCTTTACACTGGGCGACGACACGCGCCGCCGGATCCCGCGGATCGTGCAGGGGCGCGAGCAGTACTACCCGCACGACCCCTTGCTCGGATGGACTGCGAAGCCCGGTGGGAGCACCCGCCTCTACCACGCCAATGCCCAGGGGATGCGGGCCGATCGCGAGTACGCGCCCCGCCCGCCGGCGGGGGTGCTTCGCATCGCCACCTTCGGCGACTCCTTCGTGCAGGGCAACGAGGTCGCGAACCCCGACGCCTGGCCCGCGCAGCTCGAGGGGCTCCGCCCGGGACTCGAGGTGCTGAACTTCGGCGTCGGCGCCTACGGGGTCGACCAGTCGCTGCTCCGCTACTTCCGCGACGGAGCCCGCTTCCGTCCGCACGTGGTCGTGATCGGCTTCATGACGGAGAACCTCCACCGTCACGTGAACCGCTTCCGGCCCTTCTACTCCCCGCGCCCCTATTCGCCGTGGGCCAAGCCGCGCTTCGCGCTGCAGGGAGAGGGCCTGGTGCTGGTACCGAATCCGCTGCCGAGGCGCCGCGACTACGCCTCGCTGCTGCGGGACGAAGCGGCGACCCTCGCGAGACTCGGAAGCGGCGACTACTACTGGGAGCGGATCTGGCGACCGACGCCGCTGGCTCTGCTGCCGTCGATGCGCCTCGCGAGCTGGCTCGCGGCGAGCTGGTCCGAAACGCGCAGCCTCGTCGACGGGCGCTACAACCCGCGCTCCGAGGCCTTCGAAGTAACCGCCCGCCTGCTCGAGGCCTTCAGCGACGCGGTGCTGGAGCAGGGCTCCCTGCCCCTCATCGCGATCTTTCCACAGCGCTCCGACCTCGAGGCGACGTGGGATCGACAGCCGCGGCCCCACCAGCCGCTGCTCGATCGGCTCGCGGCCCGCGGGCTCGCGCATCTCGATCTCAGCGACTGCTTCGAGCAGACACCCGGGCCCGTCTCGTTCATGCCGAGCGATCACTACGCGCCGGCGACGAACCAGCGCGTCGCGAGCTGCCTGGAGCTCGAGCTCGATCGGGCGGGCTGCTTCGATGCGACGGCGCTCGAGGCAGCGATTCGCGCCCGACGCGCGAGATCCCCTGACGGGAATGCGCTGCCGCTGGACCTGGGTCCGCAGCGCGCGCTCAGGATGCGGGCAACCCGCGCGGCGCGGCCATGACTTCTGCGTAGAGCGAGAGCAGGCGCTCCGTCGAGCGCTGGGGCGCGAGCTCTTCCTCGTAACGCGCGCGCGACTCGCGGCCGAGTGCCGCAACGAGCTCGGCGTCGCCGAGCAGGCGGCGGCAGGCGGACGCGAGACTCGCAGCGTCTCCCGAGCGGAAGAGCAGGCCGTTTGCACCGGGCTCGACCAGCTCGACCATCGCACCCGCGTCGGAGGCGACGACCGCGCGTCCGGCGGCCATGGCCTCGGCGACCGAGAGCGCGAAGGCCTCGTAGCAGAGCGAAGGAGCGACGGCGAAGGCGGCCTTTGCCAGCAGCTCGAAAACCCGTTCACGCGCAACCTCGCCGAGGAAGCTCACGCCGGGAATCCCGCGCGCGCGTTCGCGCAACGCTGCCTCGTCGGGCCCGCCACCGACGATCGCGAGCGAGGGCGCGTCCGGCAGCGTGCGCCATGCGTCGAGTAGCAGTGCGAGTCCCTTCTCGGCTGCGAGCCGCCCCACGTAGATGGCGCCTCGGCCGGGCGGAGCCGGCGCGCCGGGATCGGGGACGGCATTCGGCTTCACGATGATCCGCTCCGGAGGAAGCCCCGCGGCCGCGAGCTTCCGCTTCGCGAAGCGGCTCGGCGCGACGAAGCGATCGACACAGGCGAGCCAGGTTCCCCAGCGGCGCTGGGCAGCGGTCGCTTCGGCCCACAGCGCGGTGGCCATGCGCGAGCCTCGCCAGCAGCCGTAGCGCACCGCCCGCCACGGGCCGCGCACCGCGCACTCCTCGCAGGGTCTCCCCTCGCGCAGGAAGATCCCGTTCGCGCAGACCAGCCGGTAGTTGTGGAGCGTCTGCACGACGGGCAAGCCGATCTCGCGCAGTGTCGCGTGCACGGACGGCGAAAGCAGCGGGAAGAAGTTGTGCACGTGCGCCACGTCGGACGGGTGCGACGCGAGGAAGCGCGCTACGCGCTCCGCCATCGTCGGATTCCAGCGCAGCTGCAGCGCCGCGCGCAGACGCGCCGTGCGCGAGTGCACGAGCGGCGCGCTCTCGACGCTGAAGAGCGCGACCTCGCAGCCCGCCTTGCGCAGCAGCTCGATCTCGGTCTCGACGACGGAGTCCTCGCCTCCCCGCTGCGCGTAGCGGTTGTGGAAGACCGCGACCCTCACCCGTCGGATTCCACGACAGCCGCGTCCGGCGCGTACTCCTCGAAGTCTCGCCCGAGGTGGGCCCAGAGGTGCCCGGCCATCGAGCACAGGCGCAGGGTTCGCCGCAAGAGCGCGCGCCGCCCGGCGAGCGCGGCGAAGGGGAGCGAGGCAGCGAGGAGGAGGCCGGCGCAGAGCGAGCGCACGAAACCGCGCCTTCCGCTGCGCTCCATCGCGCCGGAGCGCTCGATCCGCGTCCAGACGACGCCGCCCCGGAACGCGCGGCGCAGGAGCCAGCGCGGCGTGTGGCGTTCGCGCGGGATCCACTCGACGACGCGCGCCTCGTCGCACCACTCGAAGCGCGCGCCGGCGCGCAGCATGCGGCCGAAGAGCTCCGTGTCGCTCCCCCCGCTGCGCCCGTAGGCCAGGTCGAAGCGGCGCCCCTGGAAGAGCGCCGCGCGCACGAGCGCGCTGCTCGTACGCAGGTCCGCTCGCGCGAGGATCGTGCCCGTCCGATGCCGCGGGCGCGAGTAAAAGAGCTCTGGAGCGAGCCAGGGCGTTGCCACCTCCTCGAGGCGCGGCAGCACCGGGCCGAAGAATCCGTCGGACTCGCCGCGCCGGGCGCGTTCCACGTAGGCGGCGAGCCAGGTCTCTTCGACCGTCTCGTCGTCGTCCACGAAGGCGAGCCAGCGGCCGCTCGCCTCGTCGACCGCGCGGTTGCGCGCCGCCGCGATGTTGCGCACCGGCTCCTCGAAGCGCTGCAGCGGAGCGGAGCCGCTCCAGGTGAGCGCAGCGGCGCGCGATTCCTCGCAGGGCGCGTTGTCGACGATCACCACCTCGAAGGCGAGCCCCGGCGGGAGCTTCTGGCGCGCCAGGCTCTCGAGAAGCCGACCGAGCCCGACGGGGCGCGTCGTCGCGATGCAGATCGAGATCTCCGGCCGCAGCAAAAGGGGGTCTCCTAGAAGGCGCCGCGCCGCGAGAGCACGGCACCGGCGGTACGCAGCAGGATCGAGGCGTCGAGAGCGAGTGAGCGATTGCGGATGTAGTAGAAGTCGTACTGGAGGTTGCGGTGCATCGGGAGATCCTTGCGTCCGAGGATCTGCCAGAGCCCGGTGATCCCCGGTTTCACGGAGAGGCGACGGCGTTCCCAGTCGTCGTAGGCGGCGACGATGAAGGGCATCTCCGGCCTCGGTCCCACCAGCGACATCTCGCCGCGCAGCACGTTCAGCAGCTGCGGCAGCTCGTCGATGCTCGTCGCACGCAGCCAGCGCCCGCTGCGCGTCACGCGGGGATCGCCCGGCCCGGTCGGCGACACGGCCTCGGACGCGACCTCGCGGTGCATGGTGCGAAACTTGATCATCCGGAAGCATCGGCCGTGGCGCCCGACGCGCAACTGCGTGAAGAACGCGGGGCCCGGGCTCGTCGCACGGATGCGCCAGACGCACCAGAGCAGCAGCGGCGCCAGCACGACCAGCCCCGCGAGAGCGCCGCAGAAGTCGAAGGCCCGCTTCGCGACCTCGTAGAGAGGATGGGTCCGCTCGCGTCCGAGGCGCACGAGCGGCAGATCGTCTACGAGGTCGAGCTCGGTCCCGGCGGTCAAGACCTCGAAGAGGTTCGTGACCACGCGAAACTCGATCCCGAGGTCCTCGCAGTCGAGCACCAGCGAGAGCATGCGCGTGTGGCCGAGGCCCGGGTCCGCTACGAAGATCTCGCTCACTCCGGCGCCGAGTGCGACTGCCCGGAGCTCCTCGACGCGGCCGAGCACGGGATGGCCTGCGACGTCCTTCTCGAGGAGCTCCTCCGAATCATCGAGCAGGCCGACGACGCGATAGCCGATCTCGGGATGGTCCTGGAGCTTCTGGAGCAGACGGATCGCGGCAACCCCGGTTCCGACGATCAGCACCGGGACGTCGTGCGCGCCCGAGCGCCGCATGCGCCGCTCGGCGCGGTAGAAGACGACGCGGCTCACGCCCTGGAGCAGCAGGTTGTTCGCGGCGCTCATGACCACGACGAAGCGCCCGAACTCGAGCTCGCGAAAGAAGAACGAGAGCGCGCTCACGACGAGCAGCCCGAGCGCGGATCCCCGCAGCAGCGCCTGGAGCTCGTCCACCAGCGTGCGCATGCGCGCGCCCCGGTAGATCCCGAAGAGCCAGCAGGTGGCGACCCACGGCACGACCACGAGCGGGAGCGCCTCGACGTAGCGTCGGAAGGGGTTGATCGGAGTGCCGAGGACGTCGTCGAGCCCCCAGCGGATCCCGTAGGCCGCGAGCCAACCGAGCGAGACGAGCGCGCAGTCGGTCGCGACGTGCAGCCGCCGCAGGACCGCGAGGTGGGGTCTCCTCACGCCTCAGCTCCCGTGAACGACGCGGTACTCCTCGCGGTGGATCCCCGCGAGCCCGCCGAGGCGCCCTGCTCCGAACGCGGCGAGCCGGAGCGCCTGCACCGCGCCGGCGCGGCCTCGCAACACGCCCACCGGAAGCAAGGTCGCGCCCTTGGCGACGCACCAGCCCCCGTGGGCGAGCAGGCGCGCCGGCGAGAGCGGGCCGGCGAGGCGATTGCGATCGATGAAGGCACTCGAGGTGCCGACCCGGAAGGCGCGCTCGAGGATCCAGCGCGCGTTGGCGCGCGTACGCGGAACCCACTCGAAGACGAGGGCCTGATCTGCCCACACGATCGGGTGTCCCCGGGCCGCGAGGCGCCGGAAGAGCTCTCCATCGCTGCCCCCGGAGAGCGCCATGCGCTCGTCGAAGAGCGTGTCGAGCGCTTCGAGCGCTTCGCTGCGAACGAGCGCGTTGTGTGTGAAGGCGTAGTCGATGCGCGTTCCGGTGGCGTGCCGGGGCCGCTCGAAGAAGCGGCCGCGCTCGATCCAACGCGGCACGGGCTCCTCGAAGAGCGGCTCGCAGGGACCTGCCACCGCGTCGGCACCGGTCTGCGCCTGCACCCGGAGCAGCTCCGCGAGCCACTGCGGCGAGGGCACCTCGTCGTCGTCGATGAAGGCGAGAAACTCCGCCCGACCCGACGCCGCGGCGACCGCAGCATTGCGGGCATGCGGGATCCCCCGCCGCTTCTCGATGCGGTAGACGAGCGGGAGGTCGAGCCAGCTGCGCGCGTCCTCGCAGACGGCACGGGCGGAGCCTGCCGGATCGTTGTCCACCACGACCACGCGCAGATCCGGCGTGTTCTCGGGGAAGCGCAGGCGCTGGAAGCCCCCGAGCAGCCGATACAGACCCTTCGGCCGCTGATAGCTGGCGATCGCGATGTCGACCTTCACCCCGGACCCTCTCCCCCCGGCGGATCGGCCTGCCGACCGCGATCTTGAGCCCGATGCTGCGCCTTCCAGATCTGAGGGAAAATCCAACCACCTCCCCAGTCGGCCGCCTCCCCTCCCCCCCGTCCACGCTCGCGCAGGTCCTAACCCCAACCCCCATTTCTTCCGATACGCAACCCAATGCGGACCCCTGGCCAAGCAAGCGAAGCGCGCAGCGAGCCGCAGGCGAGCGGAGAGCGCAACGACCCGCGTGGACGAACCGTCCTGCTACCCGGCATTGCGCATTTCCGCCGCATCTGGTTTCGACCGACCGAGAGCTTCCTGCACAACCTGATCACCGGCTGCCGGCGCACCCGGCCCTTGCTCGTCGGCTACGAGCGCGATCCGGGCGATCGCTATCCCGTGCAATGCCCCTGGATCGCGCTCTATCCGCCCGGGAGCCCGCGGGCGCGCTGGCTCGCGACCCGCGCACGCTGGCTCGGCGGCGACCCGCACGCGCGATGGGCGAGCTCCCGGCTGCGGCGCGCGCTGCGACGCCACGCGACCCGCGTGCTGCACGCCCACTTCGGTTACACGGGTCAGCAGATCCTCGCGGTGAAGGCGCAGACGAGCCTCCCGCTGATCACGAGCTTCTACGGCGAAGACGCATCGGCGCTGCCCAGGGAGCCGGGCTGGCGCGAGCGCTACGCGGAGCTCTTCGTCCGGGGCGATCGCTTCCTGGTCGAGGGGCCGGTCATGCGCCAGCGCCTCGTCGCGCTCGGCTGCAAGCCCGAGAAGATCTCGATCCAACCGATCGCGATCCCCGTCGCTCGCTACCCCTTCCGCGAGCGACGCCGACGAGCGGGGCAGCCCGTGCAGCTCCTCTTCTGTGCGTCGCTGCGCGAGAAGAAGGGCCTCGTCTACGCGCTCGAGGCCCTCGCGCGCGTGCGCGCGGATCACGCCGACCTCACGCTGCGCGTTGCGGGCGACGGGCCCGAGCGAGCGACGATCGAGAAGCTGATCGATCGCCTTTGCCTGCGCGACGCCGTGGAGATGCTCGGCGCGATTCCGCACGAGCAGTTCGTGAAGGAGCTCGAGGCGGCGGACCTCTTCGTGCAGCCGAGCGTCACCGCTCGCAACGGCGATAGCGAGGGGGGCGCGCCAACGACGCTGCTCGAAGCGCAGGCCTGCGGACTCCCAGTCCTCTCGACCTTCCACGCCGACATCCCGAACGTAGTCGGGCACGGCGAGAGCGGGCTCCTCGCTCCGGAGCGCGACGCCGACGCGCTGGCCTCCCACCTCGAGCTGCTTCTCGAGGAACCGGAGCGCTGGCCGGCGATGAGCCGGGCCGGGCGCGCGCGCGTCGAGCACTTCCACGACGCCCCGCGCCTGATGGAGCGGCTCGAGGATCTCTACCTCTCGCTCGCCGGATCGTCTTCGTGATCCCGCGTGTGAGCGCGATCGTCCCGGTGCGAGACGGCGAGCGACAGATCGGGCGCTGCCTCGAAGCACTCCTCGCACAGAGCTGGCCCTCCGAGCGGCTCGAGATCTGGGTCGTCGACGACGCCTCGAAAGACGCGACCCGCGAACGCGCGCGCGCGTTTCCGGTGCACCTGCTCGTGCAGACCACGGCGCGCGGACCCTATGCCGCACGCAACACGGCGCTGCGCGCCGCCGGCGGCGACATCTTCGCCTTCACCGACTCCGACTGCGTTCCCGCCAAGGACTGGATCGAGCGAGGCGTAGCGGCGCTGGCGCGCGAGGGCGCCGACCTCGCGGCCGGGCAGGTGCGCTTCGTCCTCTCGCAGCGACGGAGCGCAGCCGAGCTGCTCGACTCCATCACGAACCTCGATCAGCAGCGCAGCGTCGCGCTGCGCGGCGTGGCGAAGACCGGGAATCTCTTCGCCACGCGCCGCGTGCTCGACGGCATCGGCCCCTTCCTCGAGCGCCGCTCGGGCTGCGACGTCGAGTGGACCGGACGAGCGAGCGGCGCAGGCTTCGCGCTCGTGTACGCACCCGAGGCCGTGGTCGAGAAGCCCGCCCGCGCGGCGTTCGCGCTCGCGCGCAAGCAGTACCGGGTCGGGCGCGGGCAGATGGCGCTCTGGCGAGCGGACGGAGAGCCGCTCGGCGTGGTGCTTCCGCGCATCGTGCGCGGCTTCCGGCCGGGGCGCCCCGCCGTGCTGCGCGAGCGCTTGAAGCGCCGCGCCCCCGAGGACCATCGCTCGGGCCTCGCCGCCGTCTGGCTCTTGGCCTGGGCGATCTCCGCGGTCCAGAGCCTCGGACGCCTGCACGCTCTGCTGCGCGGAGGGCCCGCGTGACGGGTCTGCACGACGTCCTCGCGCGCAGCGCCGCGGCCGGCCTGCGCCTCCAGCGCGCCGACGGATGTCTCCCGGAGGGCGGCAACGGCCCCTACGCAGATCCCGAAACGCCCGTGCGCAACACGGCGCACTGGCTCGTGCTCTTCGCGACGACGCACTGGCGCAGCGGCGAGCCGCGCCTGCGCGAGGCGGCACTGCGCGCCGCGGCCTTTCTCGGCAGCAGCGAGGCTCGACCGGCGGGTGCCTCATTCCTGTGTCGAAGGCGCCCGGGCAAGGATGCCTGCAACGGGCTCGTAGGGCAGGCCTGGGCGATCGAGGCGCTCGCCGAGGCGGCAACCTGCCTCGATGCAGAGCCTCTCGCGAAACTCGCGGAGACGGTCTTCCTGCTCCACCCTTTCGACTCTCGCTCTGGCCTATGGCGGCGCGTGGAGGTCGATGGCACGCTGCTGGGCCCCGACTTCACGCTGAACCACCAGCTGTGGTTTGCGGCGGCCGGCTCCATCCTGGCACCGCTCGCCGCCGCCGAGGTCGGCCTGCGGGTGCGGGCCTTCCTCGATGCGCTCCCGAAGAGCCTCGCGCTGTACCGCGACGGAGCCGTGCGCCACCCTCTGGCTCTCGGCGCCGCGCTGCGGATCGCCCCGCGCACCGCCCAACGCCTGGCGCGCGAGCGCGTGCGCCTGCGCGCGGGGCTGCGCGAGAAGGCGATCGGCTACCACGCCTTCAACCTGCACGCGCTCGCGATCCTGCGCACACGCCTGCCCGATCACGCCTTCTGGACGCACCCGCGCTTCGAGAGCCTCTGGCGCTACGCCTGCTCCGAGGCCTTCCGCGCCGACGTGGCGAGCAACCGCTTCGCCTGGCCCTACAATCCGACCGGGCTCGAAATGGCCTGGGCGCTCGAGGCCTTCGCGCCCGGCTCGCGAGCCGAGCAGGAGCGCTGGGTCGCCGAGCAGCTCCGCCGCCACTTCGACGCACGCACGAACCTGCTCTCGCGCGCCACGTCCGATCCGGCCACGCTGGCGGCTCGCCTCTACGAGGCTGCGCGCCTCGGCGATCTGCAGCTTCCGGACGATGCGCTCGAGCTGCGCTCGTGACGGCGCCGCCCTGCGGTCGCCGCGCCGTCTGCGGCGCGCTGCTGTCGTTCTCCGCGCTCGCGCTGCTGGCCTGCAATCGGATCGAGGAGCGGAGGCTCCCGCCGCTGTCGGAGCCGACTGCTCGCGTGGAGCGGCGCCTGCTGGTCTTCGGGATCGACGGCGCAACCTGGAGCGTGATCGATCGCCTCTTCGCCGAGGGGCGCCTCCCGAACCTCGCCCGCCTCGTGCGCGAGGGGAGCCGAGCACCGCTGCGCACACTCCAGCCGACGCATTCGCCGCGCATCTGGACGACGCTCGCAACCGGCGTCGCGCCGGAGGTACACGGGATCCTCGACTTCGTCGTGAAGATCCCGGGAAGCGGCCGCACCACCCTTCCGTCGAGCACGCAGCGGCGCACCGCAGCCGTCTGGAACGTACTCTCCCTGCACGGCTACCGCGTCGGCGTCGCGAACTGGTGGGCGAGCTACCCCGCGGAGCCGATCGACGGCTTCGTGATCTCGGATCGCGCGAGCTTTGTACGTCGTGCGACCTACACCTCGCTGCTGGGACTCACCGACGAGGCGATGGCCGCGCGCAGCCAAGGCGAGACGCACCCTCCCGAGCTGGCCCAGGCGCTGGAAGAGATCCTCGGTCCGCCCGCAGAGCCCGATGCGCAGCTCCTCGCGCGCCTCGCACCGCTCGGGCCGGAGCAGCTGGCGGAGCTCCGCGCGCAGACCGTCTTCTCGCGCGAAAGCCGGCTCAGCGTGTTGAAGTTCACGCTGCTCCAGGATCTCGCGGCCGCCGAAGCGTCTCTCTTCGCGCTGGGCCGCTACCAGCCGGACGTGATGCTGCATTTCTTCGCAGGGGTGGACTCGATCGAGCACCACTTCTGGAAGTTCATGGAGCCCGAGCGCTTCGCGGGTGTCCCGCCCGAAGAGGTCGCGGTCTTCGGAGAGCTCGTCGAGCGCTACTACGACCTCGCCGACGAAGTCCTCGGGCGTTTCCTGGCAGCCATGCAAGCCGGAGAAGCCGGCGCGCAGCGAGCCGAAGGCGAGTGGAGCCCCCGCGAGCCGCGCGATCTGCCGCTGACCGTCGTCGTGGTCTCGGACCACGGCCACGAGGCCGATCCCCGCCACGGCACGCCGGCGGCCCGCGGCCAGTCGCTCTGGGCGAGCGGCACGCACAAGGACGCCCCGGACGGGATCCTGATCGTCTCGGGCGCGAGCGCGGCGCGCGGGGCCGTGCTCGACCACCCGACGGTCGAGGACCTGACCCCGACGCTGCTCGCCTTTCTCGGCGTTCCGGTCGGCGCGGACATGAGCGGCAGGGTGCTGCGCGAGGCGATCGAGCCCGCCTTTCTCGCAGCCCACCCCTTGCGCACGGTCGCGAGCCACACGCGGGCGGACCACCCCGAACCGGGAGATCCCGTCGCGTCCGCAGCGGACGAGCTGCTCGAGGGGCGCCTGCGCGCGCTCGGCTACGTGGAGTGAGCATGGGTCCTCGAGTCTCACGCTCCGGCGACCGAAATCAATCTGGGGAGGAACCAGGTGCGCCCGCTCGACCAGCGCCCGGCGATCGCCGGCGGCAAGCCCGTGCGCCCGCGGGAGCGCTATCTCGTCTTCGGGGCTCCGGCGCTCGGCGAGGAGGAGATCGCCGAAGTCGTGGCCACGCTTCGCGGCGGCTGGATCGGGACGGGACCGCGCGTGGCGCGCTTCGAGGCCGATTTCGCGCGCTACGTCGGGAGGCCGCACGCCGTGGCCCTCGCCTCGTGCACGGCGGCCCTGCACCTGGCGCTCCTCGCCGCGGGGATCCGGCCCGGCGACGAAGTGATCACGACGGCGCTGACCTTCTGCGCGACGGTGAATGCGATCCTGCATGCGGGGGCCGTGCCGGTGCTCGCCGACTGCGACCCCGAGACCGGAAACCTCGACCCGGCGCGCGTCGCCGAGCGGATCGGGCCGCGCACGCGCGCGATCCTGCCGGTGCACCTCGCGGGCCGCCCCTGCGACGCCGAAGCCCTCGGCGAGATCGCCCGGCGCTCCGAGCTCGTCGTGATCGGCGACTGCGCCCACGCGATCGAGGCCTGCGACGCACCCGGCCGCCACGTTGCGCACTCGGCCGATCTCGCGTGCTTCTCCTTCTATGCGACCAAGAACCTCACCACCGCCGAGGGCGGCATGCTCGTCACCTCGGACCCGGCGATGGCCGCGCGCGTGAAGACGCTCGCTCTGCACGGGATGAGCCACGACGCGTGGAAGCGCTTCTCCGACGAGGGCTACGTCCACTACGAGGTGAGCGAGGCCGGCTTCAAGTACAACATGACCGACCTGCAGGCCTCGCTCGGACTCCACCAGCTCGCGCGGATCGAGGCCAATCTGCGCCGCCGCGAAGCGATCTGGCGGCGCTACGACGGGGCCTTCGCGGACCTGCCCCTCGAGCTCCCCGCGCCGCCCGCCCCGGGGACCCGCCATGCGCGCCACCTCTATCAGCTGCGCGTCGAGACGGGGCGCTGCCTGATCTCGCGCGACCGTTTCCTCGCCGCTCTCCACGCCGAGGGAATCGGCGGGGGCGTCCACTACCGCGCGATCTCCGAGCACGCCTTCTACCGCGAAAGGCTCGGCCTGAGCGCTGGCGAGCTGCCGCACGCCGAGGACATCGGCCGGCGCAGCCTCTCGATTCCACTCTCGGCAGCGCTCTCGGACGCAGACGTCGGCGACGTGATCGAGGCCGTGCGCCGGATCGCGCTGGCACATGCAGCCTTCTGACGGCGTCGCCATCGCGCGGGTGCGAGCGGCGAGCGACGCGGAGTGGGACGCCGCATGGCTCGCCTCCGACCACGCCACGTGGTTCCACTCGCGCGCCTGGGCAGAAATCTGGGCCGAAGTCCACCGCGGCGAGCTCGAGCCCGCGGCCCGCATCGTCGAGCTCTCGGACGGCAGGAGCGCGCTGCTCCCTCTCAGCGAGGAACGTTCTCACGGTACGCGGCGCTTCCGCGCCTCGCCGGCGGGCAGCTACGGAGGCTGGCTCGCGGAGGAGCCGCTCGAGAAGGTCCACGCCGAGCGCCTGCTCTGCTACCTGATCGACGAGGTCCCCGGCCTCTGCTGGCGGGTGTGCCCCTGGGATCCACTGGCCGCGGACCTCACCGCGGGAATGGGCGAGCCGGAAACCACCCGTGCGCTCCGCCTCGACGCGAACTTCGAGGAGCTCCAGCGCCGCTGGTCGAGCGGCCCGCGCTGGGGCGTGCGTCGGGCACGCCGCGAAGGGCTCGAAGTCGGCATCGCGACCGACCTCGTGGAGTGGCGCGCCTACTACGCCTTGTACCAGGCATCGCTCACCCGCTGGGGCGAACGCGCGAGCTCTCGCTACGACTGGAGCCTCTTCGAGCGGATCCGCGCGCGCGACCCGGAGAACGCGCGCCTGTGGGTCGCACGCCTGGGCAGCGAGGTCGTTGCGGGCGCGCTCGTCTTCTACGCGCCGCGCCACGCGGCGTGGTGGCATGCCTCGGCCGCGGCCGCTCACTTCCCGAAGCGCCCGATGAACCTGCTGCTGCACGAGATGATCCGCGACGCCTGCGAGCAGGACCTCGCGTTCTTCGACCTGGGGCCGAGCCACGCGCACGGGGGAGTCGAGGAGTTCAAGGCCGGCTACGCCGCCGAAGTCTTCGCGTGCCCGATGATCCGCACCGAGCCCCGCTCCTGGCGGACGCGGCTGCGCCGCGCACTCTCGAGCGTGGTGCGCTGATGGGTTGGGCGCGCGAGGCGATCGAGCGGCTCGCACTCTCGCTCCACTGGACCCTCGACCGACCGGTGGTCTTCATCCTCGGACTTCCGCGCTCGGGTACGACCCTCGTCTCCCAGTACATCGTGCACCGCCTCGAGGTCGCCTACTGGACCAACGGGGTGGGTCGCCATCCGAGAGCTCCCGTCGTCACCACCCTGCTCGAGAAACGGCGCGGCCCCTATCACTCGGACTTCCGCAGCCGCTACGGAAAGGTCGAAGGCGGCACGGCACCGCGCGAGGCGGGCTCGCTCTGGGGCCGCTTCTTCGACCTCGAGCGCCCTACGCGTTTCGACGACGTGAGCTCCGAGGACGCGGAGCGCCTGCGCAATCTGGTGGCCGCAACGCAGCGGGTCTTCGGCGGCGCCCCCTTCGTGAACAAGAACGTGAAGCACATGCTCCGCATCGATGCGCTGGCGAGGATCTTCCCGGAGAGCCTCTTCCTCGTCGTGCGCCGTCGCATGCAGGACGCCGGGCTCTCGATCCTGCGGGCGCGCCTCGCGGCGCAGGACCCGACCCGCTGGTGGTCCTTGCGCACTCCGGACTGGGAAGGGCTGATGGCGCTCCCGCTCGAGGAGCAGGTCGCAGCGCAGGTGCGCGGACTGCGCAGGCAGCTCGGCGCCGATCTCGCCGCGATCCCGCGCGAGCGAGTGCTCCAGCTCGACTACGAGCGTTTCTGCCGTCAGCCCGACCTCTGCCTCGGCCCGCTGCGCCGGATGCTCGGCGCGCTCGGCGAACGCAACGGCCCCGCGGGCCCCTTCGCCGCGGTGCACAACGTCCCGAGCGATGCGCGCGAACGGCGCCTGCTCGCACTCCTCGCCGAAGACGAAGCCCGCGCCTTCTCGCCCGGGACCGGGCGTTCCTAGCCCCGCCCCGACCGGGAATCCGACGGCCGCTCGCGATCTCCGCTCGATCCGTCCTACACTCGCCCGGTCGGGGAGGCGGCGTGGAAGGACTGAGCACCCTCTCCCAGCACTTCGACGCCCCGGCGGTGACCCAGGGCGGCGAGGACGGCTACTGGGACTTCTCGCGCCGGCTGCGCGAGCTCGAGGCCGACGGCGTCGCCGCCGAGGTGATCTTCCCGAATCCCGCCAATGTTCCCTTCGACGCCTTCCCGCTCGGCGCGGGAAGCCCCGAGCTTCTCTTTGCGGGCGCGCGCGCGTACAACCGCTGGCTCGCCGCCCGCATCGATCGCGCTTCGGGTCGGCAGGCCGCCATCGCACTCGTGACGCTCGACGACATCGAGGCCTCCGTCGCGGAGCTGCGCTGGTGCGCCGAGGCGGGCCTGCGCGGCGTGCTCCTCCCCGCAAACTCGAACGGCCACGCGCTCTACAACCATCCGCGCTACGAGCCCTTGTGGGCGACCTGCGCGGAGCTGCAGATGCCGGTGCACACGCATGCGCTCACCTCGGCTCACGCGGTGCCGGGGCCCGGAGCGGCGGCGATCGCGCTGCACGAGACGCTCTGGCATACGCAGCGCCCGCTGTGGTGCATGACCTTCGGCGGCGTCTTCGAGCGCCACCCGGAGCTGCGCTTCGTCGTGACCGAGGCCGGGGTCGAGTGGATCCCCGAGCTCCTCGAGCGGATGGACATCGCCTTCACCGGTTCTCCGACGCAGGAGTTCACCAAGCACCTCCAGCTCCAGCCGCTGCTCAAGGGCGCGCTGCGGCCGAGCGAGATCTTCCGGCGCAACTGCTGGGCCGGCGCCTCGTTCATGCCGAAGGCCGAGACCGGGATGCGCCACCAGATCGGTGTCGACCGCCTGATGTGGGGCTCCGACTACCCGCACGTCGAGGGCACCTGGCCGCACACGAAGACCTGGCTGCGCGACGCGTTTGCGGGCGTGAGCCGCGGCGAGGTCGAGCGCATGCTCGGCGCGAACGCCGTCGAGTGCTACGGCTTCGACGCGGCACGTCTCGCCGACGTGGCGCGCCGCATCGGCCCGACCTACGAGGAGCTGGGCTGAGGCCCTGAGACGAGGCCGACCCGCCAGCCGCTGCGGGGCGATCGGAGTGCGGGAGGCGGGACCCCATTGGCCGAGTTCGACAGCGTGATCCGAGGCGGAAGAGTCGTCGACGGAACGGGAGTCCCGAGCTTCAGCGCGGACCTGCGCGATCGCGGCGCGCTGATCGAGGGCATGGCGGCCGACGTGATCGTCTACGACCCCACGCGAATCCGCCGCACTCCCCACTGGACCCGCACGGAGATCGCGCACGACCAGCCCGCCGGCGAGTGGAGGCGAGTCCAGCGGGCGGAGGGCTACCACTTTACGCTCGTGAACGGAGAGATCACCTCCGAGGGAAACAGCTGCACCGGCGCCACCCCGGGTCGCCTGCTGCGCCACGGCCGAGCCTGAGGGCCGGGCGTCTCGCTCCGCTTCATGCGCGGGCCGCGTTGCGACCGCTGCCCTCCTGTCGCGCGGCGCGTGCGATCCCGGCGAGCATTCCGCGGAAGACCAGCGCATGTAGCGGATAGATTCCGTACCAGTACAAGAGACCGAGCAGGCCGCTGGGATCGAAGCTGGCCGTCTGCCGAACCACGCTGCCGCGATCGCTGGGCCCCACCTCGAACTCGAGCCAGGCCCGTCCGGGCAGCCTCATCTCGGCTCTCAGGCGGAGCAGGTGGTCCTGCTCGTATTCCTCGACACGCCACCAGTCCAGCGTGTCTCCGATGCGCAGCCCTTCGGGATCGGGACGGCCCCGACGCACTCCGACACCGCCGAAGAGCAGATCGAAGCCGCCGCGCAGACGCCAGAGCCAGTCGTAGGCGTACCAGCCGCTGCTGCCCCCGATACGGCGGATCGGAGCAAAGGCCTCCGCAGGGGACACGTCCAGCTCGCACTGCCGCGAGTCGACCAGGCGGCTCCCCCTGCGCACTCCGCCGTAGCTGCCGTAGAGACCCGGGTCGCTACCCCCCGCAGAGATCGCGTCGGACCACCGCGTCTGTGCAAACTCGCGATCCTCGTTCGCCAGTGCCTTCGCGAGCGCCTCCTTCACGCCCATCGGCCTCAGCGCGAAGTCGTGCCGGGCGCGGTCATCGCGAACGACCGTCTCGTGGCAGATGCTCTCGATGAGGGAGCGTCCCACGCGCGCGTAGAGCGGGGTCACGAGGCCCAGCCAGAGGCTGCTGAGACGCGGCGTCAGCACGGGAACCGGGATCATGACGCGGCGCAGCCCTCGTTGGCGCGCGTACTCCCGCATCAGCTCGCCATAGGAGACGCGCTCGTCTCCACCGATCTCGTAGATGCGAGTCTCCTCCGTCGCCAGATCGAGGGCTGCCTCGAGATAGGCGAGGAGGTCTCCGATCGCGATCGGCTGCGAAGTGACGTGTACCCACCGCGGCGTCACCATCACCGGAAGCCTCTCGACGAGCGCACGCAGCATCTCGAACGAGAGGCTGCCCGATCCGATCACGACCGAGGCGCGGAACTCGATCACGGGCACGCCCGAGGCGCGCAGCACGCGTCCCACCTCGTGGCGACCGCGTAGATGCGGCGAGAGATCGGCGCCTTCGTCACCCAGGCCGCCCAGATACACGATGCGGCGCACGCCCGCCGCGCGGGCGGCGTGCGCGAAATGCTGCGCACCCAGCCGGTCCTGCACCTCGAAGCCGTCCGGGCTCGTAGTGCCCATCGAGTGGACCAGGTAGTAGGCGGTGTGTACACCTTCGAGCGCCGGGGGCAGGCTCTCTGCCCGCAACACGTCGCCCTCGACGATCTCCGTCTCCGCTGCGACCCGACCCGCAAGGAACTCCGGTCGGCGCGCGAGGCAGCGGACGAGGAGCCCCCGCCTCTCCAGCAGCGGGAGCAGCCGCCCCCCGACGTACCCGGACGCACCGGTCAGCAGGACCCGCTTCTCGACGCGGCTCACTTCCATCGGCTCGACTTCGCGGCCGATTCCTCTCGGCAGGGCTTCGGCGGCTGGTGGCTCTCGACCCAGGCGTCGACCCGGCGCCACTCTTCGAGCATCCAGCTGACCCGGGCGTCCCGCGCTGTGGGGATCTCGTCGCGTGGGATGCGCCGGAACTGGACCCGGATCACCTGGTGCAGGAGCGCTCCCTTCCAGATGCGTGCGAGTGATGAGGCGCCCTCGAAGCCGGTGTGAGCGCAGAGGACGACGTCTGCCTCCGGTGCGGCCTCGAGGAGCCCCAGCGTTCCGCCCGGCCGCGGTGGCAGCACGAACGCCAGGGACCTGGCGTATTCGAGCATCTTCGCGTCGCCCTTCCGGTGGAAACGCTCGATCGCACGCCTTCGCTTGGCCTCCGAGAAACGGGTGCCTTCGGGGTAGATCAGCACGCCATCGCGTGGGCCGAGATCCCGCGCGAGCTCCTGCACGCGTTGAACCTCCCGCTCCGAGTCTTCCGAGAAGCGGTCGACGAACACGTGGGGAAGGCGATTGCCCACGATGTCGAGGCAGGGGTCCCAGAGCAGCTCGTCCTTGAGGACGTAGCGCAGCCGAATAGCGTGCGGACCGCTCACGAGCGCCGAGGCGAGCAGCGTATCGCCGCTGCTGGCATGCCGAAGCAGGAGGAGATAGGGGCCGCGACCGAGATCCGCATCGCCCTCGACCTCGACCCGGAGCCCGAAGACCCGGACCACGGCCCGGAAGAGCGTCGTCCCCCACCACGCCTCGAGTCGGAAGTGGAGATCCGTCCATCGTTCGTCGTCGAGGCCGGCGATGTTCCTCCACAGCCAGAGTCCGCCGCTGACGGCCATGCCCATCATCTCGCAGGACAGGTAGACGGTGAGGAGGGCGGCGCCGCGAAGCGCTACCCAGTGACTTTGACGCACAGCATCGACGACGAGCGCCAGTGGGAGCCAGAGAGGCGCCGCTCCCAGCCACAGTGACCATGCGATGATGTATCCCGGAATCGTGAGGAGTCTGCGCCGTAGCATTGCTCGTTCGCCTCAGACGTGATTCCTGAGCATCAGCTCTTTCGGATGCGGCTCGAGGAACAACTGCCCGTTCAGGGTGTCGATGTCGTTGCGACGCACGTGGTGCCCGATCAATGTGACGGGAACGACGAGCGGCACGAGACCCTTCCGGTAGTCGGCGATCAGCTCCGCCAGCTCGGTGCGCGTTGCGGAGTCGAGCCGCTTCTTCAGATGGCCGGCGGCGTGATGGAGGACGTTGGCGTTGCGACCTCGCGAGGCGATCTGCTCGAGCGCGCCCATGAAGCCGCTCTCGTATTCCGTGCGGAAGGCGGCCCGTGGCTTCCCCTTCAGGGTCGCCACCAGGCGTCCGAGCTCGCGGTACGCGACGGTCGAGTGAGCCATCAGCTGAAGCTTGTGGGCGGTGTGGAAGGCGACTACCTGGCCGCGCGTCCAGCGCTCGCGAAAGAGGTCGCTGAGGCGCCGGTAGGCGAACACGCGTTCGATGAAGTTCTCGCGCAGCGCGGCATCGTTCAAGCGGCCCTCGTCCTCGATCGGGAGCTTCGGAAACGCGTCCATCAACGCGGAAGCGTAGAGCCCCCTGCCCTCCCGCCGGGGCATGCCCTCCGTTGCGTAGATCTTCACGCGCGTCATGCCGCAGCTCGGCGAGTCCTTCTTCAGGATGTATCCACAGAGATCGAGGCTGCGGAGCGCACGCACGCGCTGTACCGAGAATCGCTCCATCGCAACCGTGTGATCCAGGCCCGATTTGATCTCGAGCATCCGCACGCCGTCGCCACCGCCCACGAGCCGCAGCGCCGGGCGCGGAGTACCCATGCCGACCTCGACCTCCGGGCAGACGGGCACCCACTCGACGAAGCGGCCCAACAGGTCCGTGATGAAGCGGTCTCGCTTGTGACCGCCGTCGAAGCGCACCTCTTGCCCGAGCAGGCAGGAAGAGACGCCCAGCCGGATCGGAGAGCCCTCGCTGGCCGGAGCTTCGCTCACGTCCGCACCACGCTCGCGCGTGCGCTGCCGAAGCGCTCGAGCGCGAGCTCGCGCCGCTCGGCGTGGTCGACGAGGGGCGGCGGGTAGTCACCGGGAAGCGCCGATTCCCAGGGCGCGTGCACGTGCGCGTCCGGCACCTCCTGCAGCTCTGGAACCCAGCGGCGCACGTAGCGTCCCTGCGGATCCCAGCGCCTGCCCTGCGCAACCGGATTGAAGATCCGGAAGTAGGGCTGGGCGTCGGTCCCGGTGGAGGCGGCCCACTGCCATCCACCGTTGTTGGAGGCGGGGTCGCCGTCGACCAGCCGCTGGAAGAAGAAGCGCTCGCCCTCGCGCCAATCGATCAGCAGGTCCTTCGTCAGGAAGCTCGCCACGATCATGCGCACCCGGTTGTGCATCCAGCCCGTCGCGCGGAGCTGCCGCATGCCCGCATCGACGATCGGGTAGCCCGTGCGCCCCTCGCACCAGGCCTCGAAGCCCTTTGGATCCTCGTTCCAGGCGACTGCATCGTACTCCCGCCGGTGGTTCTCGCGCAGCACCCGCGGGTGCTGCTCCAGGATGGCAGAGTAGAACTCGCGCCAGACCAGCTCGTCCAGCCATTTCGCAACGCCACGCTGCAACGCGGGTTCGGCGCGCGCCGCCTCCTCGGCGCGCTCGAAGCAGTGACGAACCGAGATCGCGCCGAAGCGCAGATAGGGCGAGAGCCGCGACGTTCCGTCGAGGTCGGGCCGGTCGCGGTCCTCGTGATAGCGCCCGGCCGCACCTCCAAGGAAGGCGTCGAGACGCCGCCGGGCGGCCTGCTCCCCACCCGTCGGGAGATCGCACGCGCGGACTTCGACGCCGGAAGCCTTCGGGTCGGGGAACCGATCGGCCGAGAAGCCCGGGATCGGCGGCGGTAGGCGCCGGAGCCTCGCGGGGCGGCGAGGATCCTCCATCCAGCGCTTCCACCAGGTCCGCCGGTAAGGGGTGTAGACCGCGTAAGCGCCACCGCTCGCACGCCGCACCTCGCTCGATCGGAAGACGACGCGGTCGAGGCGCGCCACGACCCGGGCCCCGCTTCGTTCGACGGCCTGCTGGACCGCCGCGTCCCGACGGCCGGCAAAGGGCGTCGCATCCTCGTTGAAGGAGAGGACGCGGGCACCGGTTTCGTGCAGTAGCTTCGGAAGCACCTGCTCGGGCCGGCCGCTGCGCACGAGGAGCGTCACACCTCGTTTCTCCAGGTCACTACCCAGGCGCGCCAGGCAAGCGAGGAGAAAGCCCGCCCGCGGCGACTCGAGGCGCGAACCACCGATCAGCCTCGGATCCAGCACGAACACCGGGAGCCACTCCTCGACACGCGTTGCGAGCGCGTCGAGCGCCGTGTTGTCCCGGAGACGCAGATCGTTGCGGAACCAGTGGATTCCCCGGGTCATCGCGCGTCGCCCCTCACGTTGGCTCCGCGACGGAGCCAGCGGCGAGCCGCTCCCGAGCCTCCCGACGAAGCGCGAGGTCTTCGATGCGCATGGACGGTCGCGGTTCCAGTTCTTCGACCTGTTGCAACAGATCGAGCGCTTCCCGGGCCCGCAGCGGAGCGAGATCGAGGAGCGTGAGAGCCAGCAAGAGCCGGTTCCCGGGATTCGCGGGCGCCATGGCGCAGGCCCGCTCGATCATCGGAAGCGCCTGGTCGCGGTCTACCCAGCCCGAGACGAAGGGCACCCGGGGAAGCTCCGCGTGCAGCCGGCTCAGCAGCCGGAAGGCGCCTCCCTCCTCGAGCTCGGGCTCGAGTGCGATCGTGACCAGCGCGTAGCGATGGAGTCGGTTGGCCACACCTTGCCGCACGGCGTCGAGAAGCCCGACCTTGCGGCTCCAGGCACCCCAGCTGATCGCCGACCAGAAGTAGAACCGGGCCACATCGCTCGTCGGAATGCCAGCGGCTTCCAGACGACTGCCGATCCTCTCTGGGTCCATCTCCTCGAGTCGTGCCCCGAAGGAAACCTGGTCTGCGAGAAGCGCGATGCCCTGCTCCGAGACCTCTCCGCCCCGAGCGAAGATCCTGCGCTTCTCCTGCTCGTCCTCCGACGCGAAGTCTCCTGCGAAGTGGAGGGCGCGAAGCAGCTTCCAGCGCGTCTCCAGGCTTTCGGGGTGTGCGCTGAGCGCGCTCTCATACGAGCGCAGGGCTTCGAGGATCGCACCCGGCTGCGGGCGCCCCTCCCGCTCACCTTCCGCGCGGCGGGCCCATGCCGAATCGCCGCGCGCGACGTCGTCCACGCCGGCAGCGATGGAAGCCAGCCCGACGAGCGCGGTCAGCAGGCACCGGCCCACCCGGCCGACTGCGCGCCGCGAGCTCCTTTCGCTCGTCATCGGGAAGGCCCCGCGCTCTTCTTCTCGCAGAGCTTCCACAGCGCTCGACGGTCTTGCTGCGTTTCCGTAGTGAAGGGCAAGAGATGGGTGCGGCGCTGCTTGCGATCGAAGAAGAAGCTTCCCGACCACTCGCGGGCACGTGGGCAGACAGCCAGCCAGACGACGGTGTCGGCGCCCTCGGCAGGCGTCCGCAAGATCTTGCGCGTGAGCTCGTGGAAGCGCGGGAGCGAGCTCTTCACGGACGCGGTATCCGCCCAGCCGGGATGCATCGCGTTCACGACGACGGAGCTTCCGCGCAGCTCTTCGGCCCACAGCTCCGCCAGCACCACCTGGGCGCGCTTGGTCTCGGCATAGGAGATGACCCCGTCGAAGTCCCGCCGCTTCCAGTCGGGGTCCCCGAGGTTGAGACGTCTCGTGTACATCCCACCGGAAGACACCCAGATCACCCGGGCGTCGGAGGACTGCTCGAGCCCTTTCCTCAGCAGACGGGTGAGGAGGTGGGGCCCGACCACGTGCGTCGCGAAGGTCAGCTCCATGCCGTCCGCGCTCTCGATCCGCTCGCCCGGGAGCACACCCGCGTTGTGTACGAGGA
>CAYPSI010000011.1:0-8067 GCA_964413375.1 uncultured Spirochaetales bacterium
ACCTGCACCTGATCGTCGAGAGCGCCGGCAAGGAGGCGCTCGGGCGCGGGATGAAGGCGATCTCGGCCCGGGTGGCCCGCGCGGCGCAGCGCGCGTTCGACCTCTCGGGGCCGGTGCTCCACGGCCGCTACCACCTCCGGATCCTTCGCACGCCGAGGGAGGTGCGACGAGTTCTGGCCTACGTGCTGCTGAACGCGCGCAAGCACTGGCGGGAACGCCACCGCGCCTCGCCGCCCGAGCGACTCGACGCGGCCTCCTCGGGGCGCTGGTTCGACGGCTGGCGCCGCGTGCCCGGCTCGCGCGAGCCCCCGCCCGGTTCGTTGGAGGAACCCGAGGTGGCAAAGCCTCGGACCTGGCTGCTCTCGGTCGGCTGGCGGAGGCACGGGCTCGTCGACCCGGCCGAGGTTCCGGGGAGCTGAACGCCAGGGGATCGATCGGCTCCATGAGCAGGCTTCGAGCCGAATCGCACGTCCTCTCGCGAAGCGATCACCGCGAGCCTCGGCCCCTCCTCGCGCCGCGGGACGATCCGGTTCCTCGGCCCGCACCTTTCCCTCAACAACAGCTTGGTCTTTCTTCTTTGACGGCGCCGTGGACGGTCTCCCGACGAGAGCCTTCTGCGAGATGTAGGTGGGTTCGCACCCTCCACCGTCTTTAGGCACGAGACCACGTTCCAGTTGGTTTTCCCCCCCGTCCGAGCGGGCCGGATCCCGCCTAGAATCTGTCCTGGCGAGTCGGCCCACCCACGAACGGCTTCGCGGACGAGTTCATCGGTCGCCCAGGGTCACACGACCCGGAGCAAGGCCAGGAGGTTCGCATGTCTTCCGTCCTCGGGATCGCGACCCGGCTTACCCTCGCGGGCCTCGTCGCCTCGACTTCGCTGCTCTCCGCTCGGGTGGCACAGGCCGAACAGTGGCCCGGCATCGTGGAGACCAAGGACATCGCCGAAGAGGGCTTCATCTACGGCCTGCCGATCGTGATGAACTACGCGGTGATGGTCGAGTATGCGGTGGACCGCAACTCGGGCCAGTTCAAGGCACCCTTCAACCAGATCCACAATGAGGCGCGCGTGTTCACCTACGAGGACACGGCGGTCGTCACGCCGAACAGCGACACGCCCTATTCCTTCCTCTGGATGGATCTGCGCGCCGAGCCTCTCGTGCTCTCGGTTCCCGCGGTGGAGAGGGGTCGCTACTACTCGGTGCAGCTCGAGGACGGCAACACCTTCAACTACGGCTACATCGGCAGCCGCGCCACCGGCAGCGAAGCCGGCGACTACATGGTCGTCGGCCCCGACTGGAAGGGCGCGACGCCGCCGGGCATCGAGAAGGTGTTCCGCTCCTCGACGCAGTTCTCGGTCGCGGGTTACCGCACGCAGTTGTTCAACCCTGCCGATATGGACAACGTGAAGAAGGTGCAGGCCGGCTACCGGGTGCAGCCGCTCTCGGCCCATCTGAAGCAGCCGCCGCGGCCCGCGGCGCCCGCGGTGGATTTCCCGAAGGTCGACAAGGAGCTCGTGAAGACGAACTTCTTCGAGTACCTCGACTTCGCGCTCCAGTTCGCACCGGCGGGGGCGGAGGAGGAGGCCATCCGCGCCAAGCTGGCTCGCATCGGCGTCGGTCCGGGCAAGGCCTTCGACTTCAAGGACCTCCCGCTCGAGCACAAACTCGAGATCGCGCTGGGCATGAAGCAGGGCGAAGACCAGATCGATCGCTATCTCGCAACTTCCACCAAGGAGATCAATGGCTGGAAGATCGGCTCCTACTTCGGCGACCGGGCCTTCTTCGATGGCGACTGGTTGAAGCGGGCGGCCGGCGCGAAGGCCGGGATCTATGGAAACGACGCCGTGGAGGCGACCTATCCGATGACCAGGAGCCTCGCGAACGGCGAGGTCCTCGACGGCAGCAAGCACGACTACACGCTGACCTTCGCGGCCGGAGAGTACCCGCCGGTGAACGCCTTCTGGTCGGTGACGATGTACGACGGCAGGACGCAGCTGCTGATCGAGAACCCGATCGACCGCTATCTGATCAACTCGCCGATGCTTCCCGAGATGAACAAGAATCCCGACGGATCGCTGACGCTCTACATCCAGAAGGATTCCCCGGGCAAGGCGTTGGAGCCCAACTGGCTGCCCGCGCCGAAGGGTCCGATCTACCTGGTGATGAGACTCTACGACCCGAAGCAGGCGCCGCCCTCGGTCCTGCCGCCGGGGAGCGGCACCTGGAAGCCGCCGGGTGTCGTCGTCCGGGCGAAGTGAGCTAGGCGCGTAGCCTCGGGTCGGGTGACGCGGCGGCGAGGGCCAGCGCGCGCTCGGCGAGGGGCTGCGCCTCGCGGCGCATCGCGTCGAAGCCGGGGCCGAGCGTCTTGCCCTGGAGATGGCGCGCGTAGATCCCTTCGCTGATCACCGCGAGCTTCGTGAGCGCCAGCACCTGGTAGAAATCCGCGTGCGCGACGTCCCGGCCGCTGCGCTTCGCGTATTCCTCGACGATCTCCGCGCGCGTCAGAAAGCCCGGGAGATCGGTGAAGAGCGGCAGGCGGGTGTAGCTGGGATCTTCGGCCTGTTTCCAGTAGATCAGCGTGTAGCCGAGGTCGGCGAGCGGATCGCCGAGGGTCGCCATCTCCCAGTCGAAGACGGCCACCACCCGCCCCGGATCGGCGGGATCGAAGGCCATGTTCCCGAGCCGGTAGTCGCCGTGCACGATCGTCGCAGCCGGGGAATCGGGAAGTGCCGTCGCGAGCCTGCGCAAGAGCTCCTCGATCTCCGGGAGCGGCGCGGTTCGGCTGCGCTCCCACTGCTGCGACCAGCGCCGAACCTGGCGCTCGAGGTAGCCGTCGGGACGCCCGAAGTCGCCGAGCCCCACCGCCTCGAAGTCGACCGCGTGGAGCTTCACGAGCGTCTCCACCAGCGCCACGCTCATGCGCCGCCGCTCCTCGGGTTTCGCCGCAAAGCCCGGCGGCAGCCCGTCGCCCGGAACGATGCCGGAGCAGTGCGTCATCAGATAGAAGGGCATCTCGTTGACGGCCGCGTCCTCGCATAGCGCGATCGGGCGCGGCGCCGGGACCTCGGTCGAAGCGAGCCCCGAGAGCACGCGGAACTCCCGGGCCATGTCGTGTGCGGTCGGGAGCACGTGGCCGAGCGGAGGGCGCCGCAACACCCAGCTAGCGCCAGCCGCGTCGCGTACGAGATAGGTCAGATTCGAGCGCCCGCCCGAGATCAGCTCGAACGCGAAGGGAGGCGTGCTTGCCGGCAGGTGCTCGCGCAAGAAACCGGAAACGTTCTCGGGGTGGATCCCGCCCGGCACCGCCTCGCTCATCGCGGAACGACGCTACCACAACCTCGCGCTCGGCCGCGGAAGCGCGCGACGCCCGTGGAAGGTCTGTGATAGGGTCGGCCGGCGGACCCGGTCGGGGGAGCGCAGCGTGGGCGCAATGGACACGGATTTCGACTTCACGCGGGAGCGGCCGCGGGGCGAAGAGCTGCACCGGATGCTGGCAGGGCTGCGCGAGTGCGGGCCGGTGGCGCGGGTGCGCTTCGGCGGAGAGCGCGCATGGATCATCTTGCGCCATGCCGAGCTGGCCCGGGCGTTTCGCGACGCAGGGCGCTTCCCGCCGGGCGCCGCCTACCGGGCGACCACCGAGCCGGCCGTCGGGCGCAGCTTCATCTCGATGGACGGCGACATGCACCGCGTCTACCGCCGGCTCGCGACGCCCGCCTTCCACTCGAGCGCGGTGGCGAAGCTCGAGGCGACGGGGCTCGGCGAGCTGGCACGCGAGCTGCTCGGCGAGCTCGCCGGTCGTTCGGAGGTAGACCTCGTCGCGAGCTTCACCCACCGCTTCCCGATCCGGATGATCTCGCGCCTGCTCGGGCTCCCGCGCGACGACGAGGAGCGTTTCGCCGCGTGGGCGATCGGGCTGCTCTCCTTCCCCTTCGATCCGGCGCTCGCGCGACGCTCGTCGCAGGAGTTCACCGAGTACCTGCTCCCGATCGTGGCCGAGCGCAGACAACGACCGAAGGGAGACGTGATCTCGGAGCTCGTGGAGGCTCGGGTCGAGGGCCAGCGCCTCAGCGACGAGGACGTGCTCTCGCACGTGCGGCTCCTCTTCCCGACCGGCGCGGAGACGACCACCAGCGCGCTCGGGAACCTGCTCTTCGCGCTGCTCTCTTCGCCCGAGCGCTGGAGGCGCGTCGTCGAGGAGCCCGAGCTTCGACACCATGCGGTGGAGGAGACCCTGCGCTGGGAGAACCCGGTCGCCGTGGTGCCACGGGTGGCGGCCCCCGAGCCCGTCCGCTTCGCCGGGGAAGAGATCGCCGCGGGCGCGCCGGTCCTCTTCTGCATCGCCGCCGCCCATCGCGACCCGGCGGTCTTCCCGGAGCCCGATCGCTTCGATCTCGATCGGCGTCCGACCGGCCTGCTCTCCTTCGGGCCGGGAGTGCGCACCTGTCCGGGCATCCACCTCGCGCGCAAGGAGATGCGTGTCACGCTCGATGCGCTCACCGAGCGTTTCCCCAGGCTCCGCCTGCTCGACGCCGAAGCGGCCCTTCCGACCGGCGCGGTGCTGCGCGCCCCCGAGCGGCTGCCGGTCGCGCTGCAGTGAACGCAACGCCGCCGCTCGCGGGACGCGTGGCGCTCGTGACCGGGTCGAGTCGCGGGATCGGCCGCGCGATCGCGCTGGCACTCGCCGGGGATGGCGCCGACGTGGCGGTGAACTACGTCGCCGACGCCGCGGCGGCCGAGGCCTGCGTCCGCGAGATCGCGGCTCTCGGGCGGCGCACGGTCGCGATCCGCGCGCGAGTGGACCGCAGCGACGAGGCGCGCGCGCTGGTCGACGAGGTCGCGCGGGGTCTCGGCCCGGTGGACCTGCTCGTGAACAACGCCGGGAGCGAGGGCCGCGAGTGCGACGTCGCGGACACGGAGGAGCAGGAGCTGCTCGGCATGCTGCGCCTCAACGCCGTGGCGCCCCACCAGCTCTCGCGCTTCGTGATTCCCGCGATGCGCCGCAAGGGTCGCGGCGACATCGTGATGATCTCGAGCGTGGTGACATCGGTACTCGGCGCCCACTACGCCCCCTATGCGATGAGCAAGTCCGCGCTCGAGGCGCTGGCCGTCGTGCTCGCGAAGGAGGAGCGCGCCCATGGCATCCGCGTGAACGTCGTGGCACCCGGACTCGTGGCCACCGAGATGGGCCGCCGCTATGTCCGTTCCACCGCCGCCAGCGATGACTTCGACGCCGTCGCTCCCGCCCTCCCCTTCGGCCGCATCTGCCGCCCCGAGGAGGTCGCAAGCGTGGTGCGCTTCCTCGTCTCCGCGGACGCCTCCTACGTCAGCGGCCAGCGCATCCGGGTCGACGGCGGCGGCTAGAGCCTGCGCTCCGGGATCCGAGGTACAGTCGCGGGATGCGAGGCGCCGCGTGCGCCGACGGAGCAGCGATGGCCATCGTGACCCCGATCGAGACGCCGCAGGGCACGCGCAGGCGGCTCCAGCTCGCGAGCCCCGTGACGGGCGAGCCCCTGCACGAGATCACGGTGGCGAATGCCGACGATGTGCGAGCGGCGCTCGAACGGGCCCGCAAGGCCCAGCCCGCGTGGGAAGCACTCGGCGCCGAGGGGCGCGTGCGCACCCTGCGCCGCGCGCTCGACTACCTCGTCGCGAAGCAGGACGAGTTCATCGACACGATCCTTCGGGAGTCCGGGAAGCCGCGGACCGAAGTCCTGATGATGGACATCTTCTCGGGCTGCGACGCGCTCAACTACGTGGTGAAGCGCGCCCCGCGCCTGCTGCGGCCACGCAAGCGCCGGCTCCACGGCATGCTGCGGATCACGAAGCAGCTGCGGATCGTCTACCGGCCGCTCGGCGTGGTCGGCGTGATCAGCCCGTGGAACGGCCCCTTCATCCTGTCTCTCAATCCCACGATCCACGCGCTGGCGGCCGGGAACTGCGTACTCCTCAAGCCCTCCGAGGTGACGCCGCTGTCTGGAAAGCTCGTCGGAGATCTCTTCGAGGCGGTCGGTTTGCCGGAGGGCGTGCTCCAGGTACTGCTCGGCGACGGGGAGACGGGTGCGGCGCTGGTCGCAGCCGACGTCGACAAGATCTCCTTCACCGGAAGCGTCGCCACCGGCCGCAAGGTCGCGGAGGCCTGCGCGCGCCGCCTCGTGCCCTGCACGCTGGAGCTCGGCGGCAAGGACCCGATGATCGTCTGCGAGGACGCGGACGTCGACTCCGCAGCCGGTGGCGCCGTCGCAGGGGCCTTCCTGAACACGGGACAGTATTGCTGCGGCACCGAACGCGTGTACGTCGTCGATTCCGTCGCGGACGAGTTCGTGCAGAAGGTCGTGGAACGCGCCGCTGCGCTGCGCCAGGGCGCAGAAGGCGAGTTCGACGTGGGGCCGCTCTTCTGGCCGCGCCAGCTCGAGATCGTCGAGGAGCACGTCGCGGATGCCCGTGCGAAAGGAGCCCGTGCGCTCGTCGGCGGGCGCCGCAACCCGAACCTGGCCGGGCTCTTCTTCGAGCCGACGGTACTCGTCGACGTGACGCACGACATGAAGATCATGCAGGACGAGACCTTTGGACCGGTCCTCCCGATCATGCGCGTGCGCGACGAAGAGGAGGCGATCCGCCTGGCCAACGACTCGCGCTACGGGCTAGCGGCCAACGTCTGGACGCGCAGCCGCCGGCACGGCGTCGAGCTCGCCCGCCGGATCCAGTCGGGCAGCGTGTGCGTGAACGACATGGCGCTCACCTACGGAGCGCCCGAGGCCCCCTTCGGAGGGCGGAAGGAGAGCGGTGTCGGGCACGTGCACGGCGATGCCACGGTCCGAGGCTACTGCCACGAGCTGCCGATCCTGATCGATCGCTTCGGTGGCCGTCAGGCGCGCAGCGTCTATCCCTACTCGTTCCGGCGCGACGCGGGCCTGCAGCGCATGATCCGGCTGCTCTTCGGCAACCCGATCGGCCGCTGGCTCGGCTGAGGCCCGCGACCCGGGCAGGCTTGCGCCGCCTCCCGACGCCCGGCAGCTCCGCGATGCGCAGGCGCACGGGGCAAGCCCCTGTCAGGACTTCCGAAAGCGAGCCGCTCGCCGGCGCTTCTGCCTCAAGCACCGCCCCCCGCGCTGCCGATGTTCCCAGCAGGTGGACTCCGTGGGAGGGGCCGGGTGATCCAACGCATCGCGCGCGGGTTGAGCATCGCGCTGCGCTCGGGGGCCGCCCCGCTCTTCGTCGGCGCGCGGCTCGCCGGACGCCGCGCGGACGCCGAGACCCGAGGCGTCCCTGTCGCGCCCTGGTCGCTGGCGCTCGCGTCGAAGATCGCCCTCGACGAGATCTTCTATGCCACCGAGCTCGCCTCGGTAGCGGTCGTGCCGCTGCGCGAGGGGCGCCGAGTCGTCGACGAGATGGAGCAGACGCTCGACCTCTTCGAGCAGCGCGGCTGGCTCGCCGACCCGCGCCGCTATCATCGGAAGCCCCCCGCGATCGCGCGCGCGAAGCTCGTCGCAGGTCGCTTTCCGGGTCTCCCCTACCGTCACATGCGCTTCGAGAGCGGCTATGAGCCGCATCCCGGCGAGCCCGGCCGAGAGCGCTGGCTCGGCTACGAGGCGAACCGCACCGCCCACGCATGGATCCTGCAGCACCGCGGCAGACCGAGGCCCTGGCTCGTGTGCATCCCGGGCTATCGAATGGGCTCGCCCCTCGTCGACTTCACCGCCTTCCGCGCGCGCTGGCTGCACAAGACTCTCGGCATCAACGTCGCGATCCCGGTCATGCCCCTGCACGGCCCGCGCCGCGCCGGCCGGCGCGGAGGCGACGGCTACTTTGCGGGCGACTTCGTCGACACGCTCCACGCGCTCGCACAGGCGCTCTGGGACGTGCGACGGCTCGTGGCCTGGCTACAGGACGCTGGCGCTCCGGCGGTCGGCCTCTACGGGATCTCGCTAGGCGGCTACACCACGGCGCTGGTCGCCTCCTTCGTCGACGATCTCGATTGCGCGATCGCTGGCATTCCCGCCACCGACTTCATGCGCCTCGTGCGCTCGCACGTCCCGAAGGTCGTGCTGCGCGGCGCCGAGATGGTGGG
>CAYPSI010000012.1:0-15479 GCA_964413375.1 uncultured Spirochaetales bacterium
AGAGAATGAGCGCCGCCCTTCGCTTCACGTCCGGCCGACCCGGCGAGGCCCGAGCGGCGACCCTTCTCGAGCTGGTCACGGCGATCTGCGATTCCACGGACGACGACCAGGAGGTCGTCAGCACCGTGCTGCACCTGCTCGACTCGGGCCGCGTGCGCCTGTGCGGAAACTTCCGCGGGCGACCGATCGACGACCTCCGCTAGCCGGCGGACCGCCGAGCCTAGATTTTCAACGAACCCTTGACCCCCGCGGGGAAAGCTGGCGGTTGCGCCCCGGACGTCGCGCGGCCATCGTCCAGCGCCGGGGGGAAATCGACCATGGGCGAGCAGGAGAAGTTCGCTTTCGCGGCGGCGCGGGGGGCGGCCCCGCGTTCTTCCCGCAAGCCCCCGCGCGCGGGCCAGGTTCGACACGCCCGGACCGCGACGGAGCTCGCGAAGCAGCAGCGCGACATCTCCGTCTCGGAGTTCTTCGCGAAGAACCGTCACCTGCTCGGCTTCGACAATCCGTCGAAGGCACTGCTCACCACGGTGAAGGAGGGCGTCGACAACTCGCTCGACGCCTGCGAAGAGGCAGGAGTCCTCCCGGACGTGCGCGTCGAGATCCGGCAGCTTGCCGAGACGCGCTTCCAGGTCGCGATCCAGGACAACGGCCCCGGGATCGTGCGCGCCCAGGTGCCCAAGATCTTCGCGAGCCTGCTCTACGGGTCGAAGTTCCATCGGCTCCGCCAGAGCCGCGGCCAGCAGGGAATCGGGATCAGCGCCGCCGGCATGTATGGGCTCCTCACCACCGGCAAGCCGATCGTGATCACGACCCGCACCCAGGGCGGGCGCGATGCCCACCACCTCGAGCTCGTGATCGACACCAAGCGCAACGAGCCGAAGGTGAAGAAGGACGAGGTCGTAGCCTGGGACTGCCCCCACGGTACGCGGGTCGAGATCGAGCTCGAGGGTGCGTACCGGGGCGGCCAGCACTCGGTCGACGCCTACATCCGACAGATCTCGCTCGCGAATCCGCACGCGCAGATCACCTACGTCCCGCCGAAGGCGGAGGAGTACGGCGCCGAGCACGTCTTCGCGCGCGTCACCGACCAGCTCCCGCCGGAGACGGCCGAGATCATGCCCCACCCCTACGGGGTGGAGCTCGGCGTGTTGATGCAGATGTTCCGCGATACGGTCGCGCGCAACCTGCGAGGCTGTCTCCAGACGGACTTCAGTCGCGTCTCCGCGCGCACGGCCGAGGAGATCTGCAAGAAGGCCCACGTCGCCTCGAGCCGGCGCCCGAGCGAGATCACCCGAGATGAGGCCGAGAAGATCCACGCAGCAATCCAGGCGACGAAGATCATGGCGCCGCCCATGGACTGCATCGCGCCGATCGGAGACGATCTGGTCCTGCGCGCGCTCAAGTCCGAGGTGCAGGCGGATTTCCATGCCGCCATTTCGCGGCGGCCGAACGTCTACCGCGGCAATCCCTTCCTCGTCGAGGTCGGCCTCGCCTACGGCGGGAACCTTCCGGCCGAGGATCCGATTACGCTCTACCGCTACGCGAACCGTGTTCCGCTCCAGTACCAGCAGGGGGCCTGCGCCATCACCAAGGCGGTCACGGCCACCGATTGGAAGGCCTACCAGCTCCAGCAGCCACGCGGTGCGCTGCCGCTCGGCCCGATGCTGCTGATGGTGCACATCGCGAGCGTCTGGGTGCCCTTCACCAGCGAGAGCAAGGAGGCGATCGCCCCCTATCCCGAGATCGTGAAGGAAATCCGGCTCGGGCTCCAGGAGTGCGGTCGCCAGGTGGGGCTGTGGATCCGCAAGCGGCGGCGCGAGGCGGACGAGGCCAAGAAGCGCGCCTACATCGAGAAGTACATCCCGCAGGTCGCCATCGGCCTGCAGAACATCCTCGGCTTCGACGACGGCGAGCGCGGCCGCGTGGTCGCGAGCCTCACCGATGTTCTCGAGCGCAGCAGGAGGATGTGAGCGTGGCCGCACGCAAGCAGGCGAAGGGTTCGGCGGCGAGCCCGCCCCGAAGCAAGGCGGCGAAGCCTGGCAAGACGAAGAAGAGCGCTGGGGACGTCAAGACGCGCAACGAGAAGCTCGACACCCTCACCGTCGATCTGATCCGCCAGACGGCAAACACCGTGCACAGCGAGATCCGCGGCCAGAAGAAGCCGGACCTCGCGTTCCCGGTGCGCTCGTTGCGCAACGTCTCCTACTCGCAGAAGACCGGCTACTTCGAGATCGGGAAGCAGAAGAAGATCCGCACGCTCACGGTGAACACCGTGAAGAGCTTCGCCCAGACCCTGCGCATGATGGGGCTCTCGAAGGAGCTCATCGAAACCAACGACTTCGCCACCAAGCGAGACGCCTACTACCAGAGCAAGAACTGGGAGGAGGCGCGCTTCGACGAACAGACCGAGTCCGACTCGGTGATGGACGACATCGAGGCGCTCTTCTCGGTCCAGGGGCTGTCGCGCGAGCAGCTGCGCTTCATCCCCGACGAGCACGGCGGAGCGGTGGCCGGGCGCCTCGTGGTGCTCGATCCGGATCGCGAGACGGGCGAGATCGAGCGCATCGACTGCACCCGCTTCGGCTCGGGGGCCTACTCGATTCCTTCCTCCGTGGAGCAGCTCTCCTTCGAGACCGACGCGAAGTTCATCCTCGCGATCGAGACGGGCGGTATCTTCCAGCGCCTCCAGAGTCACAAGTACTGGCAGACGGCGAACTGCATCCTGGTCTCGATGGCCGGAGTACCGACGCGGGCGACGCGTCGCTTCATCCGCAAGCTCTCGGACGAGTGCAAGATCCCCGTCTACGCCTTCGTAGATTGCGACCCCTACGGCATCTCGAACATCTACCGCACGCTCAAGGTCGGCTCCGGCAACGCGGCCCACCTGTCGCAGTTCTTCTGTGTTCCGCAGGCGCGCTACCTCGGCGTGACGCCCCAGGACATCGTCGACTACCAGCTCCCGACGCATCCGCTCGTGGACGTAGACATCAAGCGGGCGCGCGACGCGCTGAAGAACGACCCCTTCTTCAAGGCCCACAAGCCGTGGCAGAAGGCGATGGACCAGCTGCTCAGGATGGGGGTACGTGCGGAGCAGCAGGCGCTCGCGAAGTGGGGCCTCAACTACGTGATCGAGGAGTACCTGCCGCGCAAGCTCGATCAGACGGCTGGCTTCCTGCCGTGAAGGCGCTCTGGTGAAGGGGATCCTGCTGGCGGGCGGCTCGGGAACGCGCCTGCACCCGATCACGAAGGGCGTGAGCAAGCAGCTCCTGCCGATCTACGACAAGCCGATGGTCTACTACCCGCTGTCGAGCCTGATGCTCGCGGGGATTCGCGAGATCCTGTTGATCTCGACGCCGGAGGACATCGGCGCCTACGAACGCCTGCTCGGAGACGGGAGCAGCTTCGGGGTCGAGATCGGCTACGCGGTGCAGCCGCGGCCCGAAGGCCTCGCGCAGGCCTTCCGGATCGGACGCGAGTTCGTGGGCGAGGGCGGGGTCTGCCTGGCCCTCGGCGACAATGTCTTCTACGGGCACGGCTTCCCCGCGCTCCTCGAACGCGCCGCGGAGCGCCGCTCGGGCGCGACCGTCTTCGGAACCTGGGTGCGGGACCCGCAGCGCTACGGCGTGGTCGAGTTCGCGCCGGACGGGAAGGTGCTCTCGATCGAGGAGAAGCCGGCGAAGCCGCGCTCGCACTACGCCGTGACCGGCATCTACTTCTACGATCAGAAGGTGCTCGACATCGCGGCGAAGCTGCGCCCCTCGGCGCGCGGAGAGCTCGAGATCACCGACGTGAACCTGGCCTATCTGCGCAGCGGCGAGCTCCGCGTCGAGCTGCTCGGGCGCGGCATCGCGTGGCTCGACACGGGCACGCACGAGTCGCTGCTCCAGGCGCAGAACTTCGTCGAGACGGTACAGGAGCGCCAGGGACTCCAGATCGCGTGCCTCGAGGAGATCGCCTTCCACAAGGGTTGGATCGGGCGCGAGGACCTGCAGCGCCTCGGACGCGCGATGGAAAAATCCGCCTACGGCGAGTACCTGCTCCAGATTGCCGGAGAAGAGCGCTAGCGACATGCGCTTCGTCGCGACGGAACTTCCCGGGGTGATCCTCGTCGAGCCGACGGTGCACCGCGATGCGCGCGGATTCTTTCTCGAGGCCTACCACGAGCCCCGCTTTCGCGAGAACGGGATCGCGCTGCCCTTCGTGCAGGACAACCACTCCTTCTCGCGACGCGGCACGCTGCGCGGGCTGCACGGGCAGTCCCCCCACCCACAGGGAAAGCTCGTGCGCGTGATCGAGGGAGAGATCTGGGACGTGGCGGTCGACGTCCGCGTCGGGTCGCCGCGTTTCGGGCAGCACTACGGCACCGTGCTCTCTGCGGAGAACTTCCGGCTGGTCTACGTCCCGCCCGGCGTGATCCACGGCTTCTGCGTGCTCAGCGAAAGCGCGCAGGTGGAATACAAGTGTACCGAGGTCTATGACCCGAAGGGCGACTTCGCCGTGCGCTGGAACGACCCGGAGCTCGCGCTACCGTGGCCGATCGCGGAGCCGGTGCTCTCGGAAAAGGACGCCCGCGCGCCACTCTTGAGCGAGGTCCGCGATCGCCTGATCCGATTCTGAGAGCTTCGCTCGGCTGCGCCTCGCTGCGCGGCACCGGCCCGACCGACTTCGCTCGGCTGCGCCTCGCTGCGCGGCCGCCTTGCGGCCTGGCTAGAAGTCTTCTTCGACCTCACAGGCGTCGTCGTCGGCAGGGGCGGTGAGGCGGCAGGGAGCGCGGCAGTAGCTGCAGTAGACCTCCTCGCCGGTGCGTTCGTCGCCGCGCAGCGGAAAGTCCGCGTTGCAGATCGGGCAGCTGAGCTCGCGCGCCATGTTCCCGAAGATCGGACGTGCCGCGGGCGGTCTTGAGAACCCGCAGCCCGCACGCGACTCGCCGGCAGCCGAGCGCGTGAGACCGCGATCCGACACCATTTCGCGAGCCAGGGGCTCCCAGGCCACCGCGGCGTCCCAGCCCGGGGTGCGCTCCGCGCGACCGCGCGCATCGAGGAGCAGCGCCTCGCACCCCGGCTGCGCGGACACGAGGGCGAGCCCCTCGCGCGCACCGAGCACGAGCAGCGCCTTGCTGAGGGCCTCCGCGAGCGTCGCGTCGGGAGCGACGACCAGCGCCTCGCGCTGCTGCTCGAGCGGAAGGCCGCTGCGGGGGTCGAGCACGTGCCCGAAGCGGCGCCCCACGATCTCGTCGGAGCTCCCGAAGCTGTCCGATACGGAGAGGGCGCGGTCGCGCAGCGTCAACACCCCGGCATAACGCCCGTCTGGCGCGCGGGCGAGCAGCCGCCATCCGGAGGCGCCCTGCGGGGCGCCGAGCGCCCAGGTGCTGCTTTGCCCGAAGGAGAGCAGCGCTGTCTCGACTCCCGCCCGATCGAGCAGCGGCAACATCCGATCGAGCGCATAACCCTTGGCGACACCGCCCAGGTTCACGGACGTGCCCTCGGGAAGTGCCACGCGTCCGTCTTTGCCGACGCGGATCGCCTGGCTCCCGACGCGTCCCAGCGCCTCTTCCAGCGCAGCCCGGGGCGGCAGCTCGCCGCGCAGGGCCGCCGCGCGCCAGAGCGTCACGAGCGGCCCGACGGTCACGTCGAAGGAACCGCGCGTGAGCAGCGTCAGCTTCCGCGAGCGCCCGAGCAGATCCGCCAGCTCCGGTGCCACGCTGCGCGGTCCCAGTCCGGCCGAGGCGTTGAGCAGGCTCAGATCGCTCGCAGCGTCCCAGTCGCTGAGGAGCGCGTCGAGGCGCTCGGCTTCGGCAAAAAGGCCGGCCAGCAGCTCCGGAAGCGCGCTGGCGTCGGGGCCTACCAGCGTCAGCTCGAGCACCGTCCCCATCGCCTGGCGACCGTCGCTCGCGATGGCGAGCGGCCCGGGGGTGGGCGACGCGCACGCCAGCGCGACGAGCGCGCAGGCGAGGGCGGAGACCCTGCTCATGGTTCGTCGCCTCCCCACTCGCCGTCTCCGGCGTAGTGCTCGCCCTGCTTTCCGCTGAAGACGGCCCAGAGCGAGACACCGACCAGCGCGGCGAGGCTTGCCTGGAGCAGCAGGAAGCCTGCGATCTTGAGCGCGGCAAAGGCCGGCGAGACGAAGCGCACCAGCCAGCCCGCGCCCTCGTCGAGGAAGGCCGCTGCGAAGGGAAGCACCACGAGCGCTGCCTTCACCCGAGAGGAGACCGGCACGAAGAGCGCGAGGTGCGTCAGCACGAGGAGCAGCATGCCCATCGCGAAGAGATGGAAATGCGAGACCTCGAGCAGTCCCTGGTAGCTGCGCGGCGAGAGGAATCGCTCTTCGGAGCCCAGGTAGTACTCGACCACCGAGGCGGTCGTGAGGCCCATCTTGGCGAAGTAGAGCAGTGCGTTCGTCGTCCACAGCGCGGCGACGTAGAGGGAGTAGAGGACGACGATCACCTGGAGCAGGCGATTGCGGGACCACTCTCCGGTGACGACGAAGCGCACGCTAGGAGGCCGACGCGTGCGTCGGCGTGCGCGCAGCGAGCCGAAGGCGAGTGGTGTTCATCTGGCTAGAGCTCCTTCGCGATCAGCACCCGGTAGAGGGCGAGGGCGCGGCGCACGCCCTGGGTGGTGGCCTGCGCCGAGAGCGTCGCTCCGACGATGCCGTGCACGTCGCCGCCGACGCGGAGCGCGTCGCCGAGCGTCTTTCCGTCGAACTGCTGGTACCAGCGCTGCGCGGGCAGGTAGTCGAGAGGCTCGTGGAAGGCCAGCACCCGGACCGAGCGCACGCTCCCCTGCGGCGAGAGCACCACCAGGAAGGCCTCGGGGTGCGTCCGCACGGTGTGGACGTCGATCAGCGCGTAGCCCTGGATCTGCTCGCCCCGCAGGCCGCGCCAGATCCGCACGAGCTTCGTCTCGACGGGCGCCCTTGCCAGCTCCTCGACCTGGCGCGCCTGCTCCGCCGTCAACACGAAGGTCTCGTCCTCGATCCGCTCGGCGTCGGGGAACGCGAGCGCGATCGCCTCTTTCTGGCTGTGGAAGACCTTCGCTCTCGCGGTCGGCGCGCCGGTCTGCGCGACGAGGAGCACGAGGCATCCGGCAAGGGCCCTAGAACGTGAGGCCGAAGCCCAGGTTGACCTCATCCGGGATCTGTCCCTGCTCCGCGCTGCGGTTGCGGTAGTCCGCCTTGAGCACCACGTTCGGGATCGGCTCGAACTGGAGCCCCACGGTGTGAACCATGATCTCCTTGCTCTGGTCGGCGCTGTAGCCGGAGGGCATGTTCCACTGGGTGTCGTACCACTCGAAGCGGTAGAAGGGCGCCAGGGTGCGCTCGGTGCCCGGGAAGAACAGGGGAAGGATGTCATAGGCGGCCTCCCCGTAGCCCCCGAGCATTCCGCTCGCAACCGCACCGGTGAGCGGATTCGACGCGGCCCGCTGGAGATCGCCGCTGAGGCTTCCCGCATCGCCGACGTGCGTCATCGTGAAGAGACTGCGCAGGTGCAACCCCTGCGATTCGTACTGTCCGTGCAGTTCCCAGAGCACTGTCGGAGTCGACGGCAGCCGCGTCGTTCCGCCTCCGGCGAGCGAGATGCGCTGGTCCTGTCCCGAAGCGCCGGCGTAGACCGACGCGCCGAGCAGCAGCTCCGGCATCGGCGTCCAGTCCATGCGGCCCACGAAGGCGATGTCCTCGGCGAGCGCGCGATTGCCGCTCTGCCGGCCGTCGCGGATCCCATTCGCGTTGAAGCCCTGCGCGTTCATGCCGTTCACCGCGTAGATCGTGTAGTCGACCGCCTCGCCGAGCTTCCCGAAGATCCCGGCCCCGTTCTCCCGCCAGGTGCTCGGGATGAGCGTGCGCTCGACGTCGGGGCGGTTCACGCCGTAGTAGAAGGGCGGCTCGTGAACGAGGTTCAGGAATCCGACCGGCAGCAGCACCAGCCCGCTGCGGAAGTTCAGCTCCGGCCGCCAGAAGAAGTCGAGCGCCGCGAACTCGACCGAGACCGAGCCGCCGCTCGAGCTGCGCGTCGAGGACGTGGTCGCGTGCTCGAACTCGATCTCCGAGTTGAAGACGAGGTTCTCGTTGAAGCGATAGCCGGTATAGAGCACGGCGCGCAGCAGGTCGCTGCGGTCTAGCGTCTGGCTCGTGCCGTGGCCCTGGTCCGAGACGTAGTTGGTGTAGGAGCCCTCGGCGTAGCCGCCGATCGAGAGCCCGCGGTCCCGCTCGTAGACCTTCGAGGCGGCGGGACCATAGCCCCATTGACTCTCGAGCGACGTGGAGTCCACCGGCACCGCGACATCGACGCGCGTGCGCGCGAGCTCCTGGGCGAGCGTCTCGACCGTGCGCTCGAGCTCCGCGATGCGGTCTTCCTGACTGAGGGTCGCGTTGGGATCGGGCGTCGCCTCCTGTGCCGCGGGTGACGCGACCGCGGCCACGCAGAGCACCGCGACCCACCATCCGGGTCCGATCAGCCATCCGAAGCGATGCCCCATCTTCCCCGTCTCCCCATCCTCGCGAACGACGTCGCGACGAGGTGGGGCTCGGGGCTCGGGGCCTCTGGCCTCAGGTTGCGTGTGAGCTTCCGACTCAACCCGCCTCTCCGAGCGGGAGCGCGCGCGCAAGGCGCGCGGGCATGCGATCTGCGGCGAGCGGTACCCGGTGGGTGCGCTTGCAGCGCCGGCACTTGAGCTCCACCGCGCCGTCCACCACCCGCGCGAGGAGACTCCCGCAGGCGCAGCGGCAGTCGTTGGCGCAGGAGGGCTGGCGGCCGCTCGCGGGGCGCTCCCCCACCATCAGGAAGCACCCGTGAGCCGAGCGGCGCCGCGAATGAAATTGAAAACCGTTTTCATTTCGATGCCGAGATTACGCATCCACCTCAGACCAGTCAAGAGATTCCCGGCGAGTGCCCCCAGGGGAGCTCGAGGCTCCGGGGTGCCGGACAGGGCGCGGCGGTTGCGTCGTTACACGGGCGTGGCGGCACCTGGGATGCGGCCGTTGCGTCGTGACACGGGCGTGGCGGCGCCCGGGATACGGCCGTTGCGTCGTTACACGGGCGTGGCCCGCTAGCGCGGACGCGAGCCCCGACGGTCGTCCCGACAGTCAGGGCAGTGGCCGTAGAGCTCGTGCCGATGGCGCAGCACCCGGAAGCCGTAGCGCTCGGCGATCTCGTCCTGGGTCGCCTCGATCATCGCGCACTCGAACTCGATGATCTTGCCGCACTTCACGCAGACCAGATGGTCGTGGTGCTCGTGCTCGATCTCGTAGCGCGTGATGCCGTCGTCGAAGTGGCGCTCGTTCGCGAGCCCGGCCTCGCACAGAAGCTTCATGGTGCGGTAGACCGTGGTGTAGCCGATGTTCGGATACTGGTCGCGGACCGCGGCGTAGATCTCTTCGCTCGTCACGTGGCCCCGGGCGTGCAGGAACACGTCGAGGATCGCCTCGCGCTGCTTCGTCTGCTTGAGGCTGTGCTCCTCGAGAAAACGAGCGAGCGAGCGTCGTTCGACTTCGTGCGACACCTCTCGACGGTAATCGAGGCCCGAAGCCGCATCAAGCGAGGCGCCCAGCACGATGACCTTGGCTCGCCTTCGGCTCGCTGCGCGCGCCCTGCGGGCGCTTGCCTGCGATGACCTTGGCTCGCCTTCGGCTCGCTGCGCGCGCCCTGCGGGCGCTTGCCTGTGATGAGCTTTGCTCGGCCGGTCCGGGGGGCAGGCGCCGAGGGACGCTCCCCGCTAGAGCCCGTCGAGGAGATCCTCGGCTGCGGAGGCCAGCTCGTCGTCGGGGTGCTGGGCAAGCATGCGAAGCTGCGTGCGCAGCCCCGGCGTGGCCTGGAGCGACCCCCCGGCGCGCTCGGCGCGCAGCGCTTCGAGCCCGACGAGCACGATGTCGGGCTCGCCTGCATCGAGGAAGCAGGCGACGAGTGCGGCATCGGACGGTGCGCCAGCTGCATCCCGGTAGACTCGACAGGCCGCGTCGAGCCCCGGCGTCCCGCGCGCGTCGCGCACGGCCTGGGCGAGCCGATCGCCTTCCGCACCGCCCTTCCCCTTCGCGAAGATCGTGTCGATCTGTTTGAGATACTGCTTCTTCGCGGCAACGACCTGCGCCTGCTGGGCGGGGCGCGGCGAGCGACGCTCCTCGGGGCCGCGCTTCTCGCGGCGCTCCCGGTCGCGCTCGCTGAAGGATTTCTTGTCGCGGTCGAGGAAGCCGGGGCGCTCGTCGTCTCGACTCAACGCGCTTCTCCCGCCTCGCCGAGCGCGCGGCGCAGGTTGCGCGCCGCCAGCGCATGATCGCAATCGAGTTCCACCGCGCTCTGGAACTCGCGAAGCGCCGCGCCGCGCCGGCCCGCGGCCGCGTAGGCCACGCCGAGGCGATTATGCACCTCGGCGTCGTGCGGAACCCGCGTCGCGGCGCCCTCGAGATCGGCGATCGCGCGCGACACGTCGCCGCGCTCGAGGGCCTGCGTCCCGCTGTGGTAGAGCCGCGCCCCCTCGACCGTCGCGCAGCCGAGGCACGCGATGCCGGCGAGCAGGGCGGAGAGGACGGAGCGCATCGAGTCCCTAGTACAGCGCGCGGCGGCACCGCGCAAGCGACGGGACCACGGCCCGATGAGCTTCGCTCGCAGGCCCGGCAGGAGCCTGCCTTCGCTCCCCTCCGGCTCGCTGCGCGCGCTTCGCGCTTGCGCTCGCTGCGCGTCGGCCGACCTGCGGTCGGCCTACTGGCTCACGGCCGGATCCGCGAGGGCAATCGGGAGCTCGACGCGCGCCACGACCGGGAGGTGATCCGAGGCGCGCCTGGCGGCGGCGCTCGAATGCGTGTCGACGCCGAGGATCCGGATGCCACGGCTGTAGATGCGGTCGAGCGCCAGCACGGGCCGAGCTGCCGGGAACGACGCCGGCCACGGCATGCCGTGGAAGGCGAGCTCTTCGTCGAGCGCGCGCGTGGCCTTGCAGCGCCGCCACGCGTTCAGGTCGCCTAGCAGCAGCGTCGGCGCGCCCTGGAGACGCGGGTGATCGAGGAGCGAGCGCACCTGGCGGTGGCGGGTGCGGGCGCCGAGTGCCAGGTGGGTCGCCACGATGTCGAGGACGCCGCCCGCGTAGGGGAGCTGCGCCGCCATCGCGAGCCGCCGCTCCATCCGCGAGTACGAGAGGTCGAGCACGAAGACGCCGCTGATCGGTCCGCGCGAGAGAATGGCGTTGCCGAGCTCGCCCAGGCGATGTTTGCGCGTCGCGGCGAAGGCGACGTGTAGCCCCAGGCGATCCGCCATCGACTCGAGCGGGTCGTCTCCGCCGAAAGGGCGCAGCACCTCCTGGAGCGCGATCACGTCCGCCTCGAGCTCGGAGATCACGAAGCAGGCGCGCGCCGGGTCCGGCTGGCTACGGCCGTTGTGGCCCGTCCAGCGGTGGACGTTGTACGTGGCGACGGAGATCTCGCGCGTGAGCGGCGGGGCGGCAGCCGGCCCTCGGGGCGGCCGCACCAGGAAGAGCTGGGGCACCTCGCCGCGCGCGGTCCTGCGACCGAGCGCCTGCCTCACCCTACCGCGGGCCGCCTTCGCCCGGGCCCGAGCGCGCGCCGTCACGACCATCGCCTTCGAAGCTCCCCCATCGAATCAGCAAGGATAGCGATCCGCCCGCGCCGCTGTGGCCGCCCCGCCCAGGCCCCGCGCCGGGCTCCGCCGCGTGCGCAGCACCCATCCTCAATCCCCCGTCGTCACGCACCTTTGGTAACTTGAGCCCTCGCGTGCTGATCCTGCGGCCGATAGAGACGGACGATCTCGACGCGCTGGTGGCCCTCGCGTCCCAGCTCGATTCGGTGAACCTGCCGAGCGACCCCGAGTTCCTGGCCGAACGCATCGACCGCTCGCAGCGCTCCTTCGGCGGGCGGATCGACGACTGGCGCGAGGGCATCTACGTCTTCGCGCTCGAGGACACCCGCGCGAGCCGCTGCGTCGGAACTTCGACGATCATCGCGAAGCACGGGCGGCCAGGGCTGCCGTACTTCTGGCTCGCCGTCACCAGCGAGGAGCGGCAGAGCATCGGGCTCGGAAAGCGCTTCGTGCACACGAAGCTCCAGCTCCACTCGAGCGAGGACGGCCCGACCGAGATCGGCGGTCTGATCCTGGACCCCGAGTACCGGCGCCACCCCGAGAAGGCCGGAAAGGCGCTCTCGGTGGTGCGCTTTGCGTACATCTCGATGTACCCGAACCGCTTCGAGCGAGATGTGATCGCCGAGATGCTCTCGCCCTTCGAGTCTCCGGGGCGGAGCCTCTTGTGGGACGCCTTCGGCGCGAAGTTCACGGGGCTCTCCTACCGCGAGGCCGATCACCTCTCGGCGCGCAGCAAGCAGTTCATCGCCGACCTCTTCCCACGCGATCCCGTGTACGCGACGCTCTTCCCCGAGAACGTGCAGGCGATGATCGGGCACACGAACGAGGCGGCGAAGGCCGCACTGCGCATCCTGGAGAAGGTGGGCTTCCACGAACTCGGGCAGGTCGATCCCTTCGATGGGGGGCCCTACGTGGGTGCTGCGCGCGACGCGATCGCGAGCGTGCGCGAGCGACGCCGGCTCGTGCTGCCGGGCCTCGTGCAGGAGCGCGAGATCCCTGCGCAGCCGAGCCTCGTGCTGCTCTCCGCCGAGGGTCGGCTCGGCTTCCGCTCGACCGTCGTGCCGCTCGATGCGGTCGGCGCGCCGCACGTCTCGAAGGCCTCGCGCGAGGCGCTCGGCGTCGCGGCGGGCGACCCGGTGAGCGTGGCACCGCTCCCGTGAGCGAGATCCTGCGCAGCGTCTCCCCGTCCGACCCGAGCGATGAGATCGGGGGCTTCCCGGTGGCCGACGCCGCGGCCGTCGATGCCGCCGTCGCGCGCGCGAGGCGCGCGCTGCCCGCCTGGCGCGATGCCGGCTTCGAGGCCCGCGCGCGCGTGCTGCGCCGCTTTCGCGACCTCGCGAAGCAGGCCGTGTCGGAGCTGGCGCCGCTGATCGCGCGCGAGATGGGCAAGGCGCTGTGGGACGCGCGCGGCGAGGCGGCCCTGCTGCCCGCCAAGGTCGATGCGACGCTCGAAGACGGAATGCGCCTCGTCGCGCCGCTCGACGCCGGCCCTGGCGCGCGCACCAGCGTGCACCCGCGCGGCGTGCTGGCCGTGCTCGGACCCTTCAACTTTCCAGCGCACCTCCCGAACGGTCACATCGTCCCGGCGCTCGCGACCGGAAACGCGGTGGTGATGAAGCCCAGCGAGCACACGCCCGCGGTGGCCGAGTGGATGGGCGCCCTCTGGAGCCGCGCGGGCCTGCCCGCGGGCCTGCTCGAGATCGTCCATGGGGGAGCCGCGACCGGGCGCGCACTCGCGATCCACGAGGACGTGAACGGCGTGCTCTTCACCGGCTCGTGGGCGGTGGGCCGTGAGCTCTCGCTGGCAATGCTCGACCAGCCCGGAAAGCTTCTCGCGCTCGAGCTCGGTGGGAGCAATCCGGTGCTCGTGCTCGACGACGCCGACCTCGAGCTCGCGGTCGCCGAAAGCGCTCTCTCGATCTGTGCCACCACCGGCCAGCGCTGCTCCTGTGCGCGGCGTCTCTTCGTACACCGCTCGCTCGTCGATGCCTTCGCGGAGCGGCTCGTGCGCGTGCTGCGCGGCGTGCGCGTGGGCCCGCCGCTCGAGGAAGGTGTCTTGATGGGCCCGCTCGTCTCGCTGCGGGCCGCGGAGTCGCTCGCGCGTTGGCGGGCTCAGAGCCTCGAGGCCGGCGGCGATCGCCTGCTCGAGGTCGATCCCGGGCTCCCGCCCCCCTTCACAGGTCCCGGACTCGTCCGCTATCCCAACACCGCCCAGCGCCACCCGGCCCAGCGCGAGGAGATCTTCGGCCCCGAGGCGGCGCTCTACCCGATCGACGACCTCGACCACGCGATTGACGCCGCGAACGACTCGGACTACGGCCTCGTCGCCTCGGTCTTCACGCGCGACCGCGCGAAATGGGAGCACTGCATCGGCCGCGTCGCGACGGGTCTGCTCAACTGGAACCGAGGCACCATCGGCGCGAGCGGCCGGCTCCCCTTCGGCGGCCTGCGCCGCAGCGGCAACGACCGTCCGGCCGGCATCTTCTCCAGCGTCTACTGCACCTTCCACCAGGCCCATCTCGAAAACGAGGATGGCCTCGACCCGGAAAAGCTCCCTCCGGGGCTCCCGCGACCGTGACACCCGGGGACCACGCGGTGCAAGGCGGCGCAGCCGCCGCGCAGCGAGCCGAAGGCGAGCGTAGAACCGTATTGATGGGAGACCCCACGCATTTCAGTGTGAAGGGGGGCGCCAACCCCCACACGCGCACGCGCTGGGGAACGCGCCGGAGCGTCGACCGCGCGCTCGCGATCCAGCAGTGGCAGCGCCTGCGAGACCTGCTGCGAGACCTGGGCCTCCGCGTGCTCGTGGTTCCGCCAGATCCCGCTCAGCCAGGGCTCGTGTATCCCGCGAATGCTGGCTTCCTGCAGGACGTCGACGCCGAGGCACCGCTCGCCTCGCGCCGCTTCTTCCTCGCGAACCTGCTTCCGAGCCGCGCCGGCGAGAAGGCGCACTACCGCCGCATTCTCGAGGCGGAAGGCGTCCCCTGTTTCGAGATCGACCCGGCTTTCCCTTTCGAGGGCGAGGCCGACTTCTTCCCTGCCGACGACCTGATGCTGCTGACCCACGGCCGCGTGGAGCGCCAGCGCTTCGTCCCCGCGCTCGCGATCCCCCCGTGGCGGCGCGTCTACGGCTTTCGCACCGACGCGGCCGTCGAGCCCACGCTACAGCAGATCGTCGGCCCCGAGCGCACGATCCTGCACGTCGGGCTCGAGCTCGAGGCCCACTATCACGGAGACACCGCAATATGTGCATTCGGCCCGGGCCGCCGCTTCCTGTTGGCCTACCGCGCCGCCCTCGAACCCGGCGCGATGGGCCGCCTGCGCGAGCACTTCCCCGAGAACCTGATCGAGATCCACGACGAGGACGCCGCCCGCTATGCCGCCAACTCCTTCTCCTACACTCCGCGCGGCGGCTCCGAGTCCTTTCTGGTGATGCCCGCCGGCCTCTCCGACCGCCTCCTCGGCAGCCTCCGCGACCGCCGCGTCACCCCCATCTGCGTCGACGTCTCCGAGTTCCTGAAGAAGGGTGGCGGGTCGGTGAAGTGCATGATCGCAGATTTGGGGATTTTCCTTTAGTTTACAATGGCTTGCGCCGATGAGTCTTGGCACAAATGGCACACCCGTGTCACAGCTCAGGGAGGCGCAGCATGCGGGTCTACAGGCGCGGCCGGACGTATTGGGCCGACTACTTCGACGGCGAAAAGCGGGTGCGGAAGTCGCTCGGCACCACCAGTCGGCAGGAGGCGGAGGAGAGGGCAGCGGAGCAGCTCCGGAGCGAGGCCACCGTCCGGGAGATCCTGCAGCGCTGGTTCGAATACCAGGTGCCTCGCTGCAAGCCGAAGAGCGTCCATCTCTACAAGATCGTGCGCAAGCGGTTCTCGATGCTCTGGGGCGACAG
>CAYPSI010000013.1:0-43687 GCA_964413375.1 uncultured Spirochaetales bacterium
CCGTCTCGTCGTGTGGCCGGGGGCCGAGGCGGCCGAGCGCATCCTGGACGGAACGCTCGCCTTCGATCCGCCCGCGGGCGCCCGCGTCCGGCGCGGCGCGGTCAAGCTGATCGCCGACGGATCGATCCAGGCCTACACCGGCTACCTGGGCGAGCCCTATCACGTGCTCCCCGGAGAGGATCCCGGCTACCGCGGCTACCCGCGCATCGCACGCGACGAGCTGATCCGAAGGGTCGGGCACTTCCATCGCGCCGGCTGGCAGGTCGCGGTGCACGGCAATGGCGACGCGGCCATCGACGACGTTCTCGACGCCTTCGAGGCAGCCCAGCGCGAAGCCCCACGGGAGGACGCACGCCACGTGGTGGTCCACGCGCAGATGGCGCGCGACGATCAGCTCGACCGGATGCAGGCGCTCGCGGTGATTCCGAGCTTCTTCGTGCTGCACACCTTCTACTGGGGCGACCGACACCGCGAGATCTTCCTCGGGCCGGAGCGCGCGGCGCGCATCAGCCCGACTCACAGCGCCGGGCTGCGCGGACTGCGTTTCACCCTCCACGCCGATTCCCCCGTCGTCCCGATGGAGCCGCTCCGCATGCTGTGGGCGGCCGTGAACCGACGCACCACGAGTGGGCGGGAGCTCGGCCCTGCAGAGCGGCTGAGCCCCCAGCGCGCGCTCCGCGCCGTCACGATCGATGCGGCGCGCCAGCATTTTCAGGAGGGCGAGCTGGGCTCGCTCGAGCCCGGCAAGCTCGCAGACCTCGTGATCCTCTCCGCCTCTCCGCTCCAAGATCCCGCGCGGATCGACGAGATCCGCGTGCTCGAGACGATCATCGGGGGCAGGAGCGAGTGGCGGGCGGCGTCGCGCTGATTCGCGCCGATGCCGCTGCGACGGGCGTTGCAGCGCCCGATGAAACGTGATGCAATCCGAAAGCGCACCGCGGCCTCACCCGGTGCGAGGAGGTCCCCCCGATGGCAGAGCTCGGCTTCTGGAATTTCGCGCGGCGCGACCCCGACGCCCTCTGCCTCGTCGCGCCGGACGGACGCGAGTGGACGCGCGGGGAGATGCTCGCGGCCACCAACCGCATCGTGCACGGCCTCCGCTCCCTCGGGCTCGCGAAGGGCGATTGCGTCACCGCGGTGCTGCCCAACGGTGCCGAGATGCTCCAGCTCTACCTCGCGATCGCCCAGGCGGGGATGTACCTGACGCCGATCAATCACCACCTGACGGCCTCCGAGATCGCCTACATCGCCGGGGACAGCGAGGCGAAGGCGCTGATCGGCGCGGAGCGCTTCGCCGCAGCCTGTCGTGACGCCGCCGATGAGATCCGTTTCCCCAAGGCAGCCCGTTTTTCGCTGGGGCGGATCGACGGATTCCGACCCTTCGCCGAGCTGCTCGAGGGACAGCCCGACTCCCTGCCCGCCGATCGAGCCGCGGGCCAGGTGATGAACTACACCTCGGGCACCACCGGACGGCCGAAGGGCGTCCGCCGCGCCCTCGCTCCGATCGACCCGGACACCGCAGCGAGCCTCGCGGCCGGCTTTCTCGGCATGTTCGGCGTGAAGCCCGAGGACGCCAACGTCCACATCTGCGGCTCGCCCCTGTACCACACCGCGGTGCTCGTCTTCGCCGGATCCTCGCTCCACCTCGGCCACCCGGTGGTGCTGATGGACAAGTGGACTCCCGAGGAGATGCTCCGGCTGATCGAGAAGTACCGGGTGACGACGAGCCACATGGTGCCGACGCAGTTCCATCGCATCCTCGCGCTGCCCGAGGAGCTGCGCCGGCGCGCCGACGTCTCCTCGACGCGGGCGATGGTCCACGCCGCGGCCCCCTGCCCGGTCGACGTGAAGCGCCGGATGCTCGAGTGGTGGGGCGACTCGATCTGGGAGTACTACGCGGCCACCGAGGGGGGCGGGACCCTGGTCACGCCGCGCGAGTGGCGCGAGCGACCCGGCACCGTCGGGCGGGCCTGGCCGGGCTCCGAGATCCGCATCCTCGACGACGAAGGCAAGGACTGCACCTCCGGAACTCCGGGGACCGTCTACATGAAGCTCGGAGCCGCCGCCTTCGAGTACAAGGGCGACAAGCAGAAGACGGAGGAGAACCGCCGCGAGGGCTTCTTCACCGTCGGCGACATCGGATACCTCGACGCTGACGCTTATCTCTTCCTGTGCGACCGGAAGAGCGACATGATCATCTCGGGGGGCGTCAACATCTATCCCGCGGAGATCGAGAGCGTGCTGCTCACGCATCCGAGAATCGGAGACGCGGCGGTCTTCGGAATCCCCCACGCGGACTGGGGCGAAGAGGTGAAGGCCGTGATCCAGCCCGCCGACGGTGTCGTCGGCGACGATCGGCTGCGCCAGGACATCCTCGACTTCTGCGCGGACAAGCTGGCCCGCTACAAGACACCGCGCTCGATCGACTTCATCGCCGAGCTGCCGCGAGACCCGAACGGGAAGCTCTACAAGCGAAGGCTGCGCGACCCGCACTGGGTCGGGCGCCAGCGGCAGATCTGACGTCTGCGGGCATGCATCCGCAACTGCCTGTTTTAAAAGGCCTTTTCACACGGCCTTGACCGCCGGCCAGACAGCCCCTAGTAGATTGCGCCGGGGAGGACCACCGCGTTGACCACGTTCCGCTCGCTCGAGACCTCGATTGCCTGTGCCGCGCTGCTCGTCGCCGGGCTTGCGCTGTCTGCCTGCCGCACGACGCCGGAAGCGCCGCCCGTCGCGCGAGAGATCCCGGAGGCACCGGCGGAGGAGCCCCGCCCGGCAGCGCTCGGGCTCGGCACCGTCTACTTCGACTTCGACAGCGCCGCGCTGCGCTCGGACGCGACCGGCACCCTGAAGAAGAACGCCGACACGATGCGCGGCGCAGCGGAGGCCGTCGTGACGCTCGAAGGCCACTGCGACGAGCGCGGCAGCGAGGAGTACAACCTCGCGCTCGGCGAACGCCGGGCCGAAGCCGTGCGCAAGTACGTCGTGGACCTGGGCATCCCCGGCTCACGCCTGCGCGTCGTGAGCTTCGGCGAGGCCAAGCCCGCCGTGATGGGCCACGACGAATCCGCCTGGAAGTGGAATCGCCGCGTCGAGGCGCACTAGCAGGCGAAGCAGGCCGCGGGCGACCAGCGGCTCTCAGTCCTCGACGAGCGAGATCGCCTGGCGCGGGCAGAGACGGACCGCCTCTTCGACCTTCTGGCGGAGCTTCTCCGGCGGGCGCTCCACCAGGATGGTCAGCGAATCGTCGTCCTCGACGCGAAAGCATTCGGGACAGACGTCCATGCAGACCGCGTTGGCCTCGCAGAGGTCGTAGTCGACCACGATCTTCATTTCGCCCTCCTGGGTGGCGCGGATTCAAACACGCCCGCCAGCCATCGGCAAGTCGGCCCGGCGGCCGTCGCCATGTGGACAAGCTCCGGCGCTCGCCGCATACTCGCGCAATCCGGACGGCTGCGCCCGCTGATCGCGCGCGCTCCGGTCATTCCGAGCCCTTTCCCCCTGCCAGAGAGCCACCCATGCACCTGGACTTCACCCCCGCGCAGTGCGACTTCCGTGACGAGCTGCGCGCCAGCTTCGAACGGCTGATCACTCCCCGTAGCGACGAGCTCGAGCGTGAGATGCGAACGCGCAGCGAGGGTGGCGGACCGGTCTTTCGCAGCATCCTCGAGGCCCTCGGCGCCGAGGGACTGCTGGGGATCGGCTGGCCCCGTGAGTTCGGGGGCCAGGGTCGCGGTCCGATCGAGCAGTACATCTTCACCGAGGAGATCCAGCGAACGGGCTTTCCGCTGCCCTTCCTGACGCTGAATACCGTCGGCCCGACGATCATGCGCTACGGCAGTGCGGAGCAGAAACAACGCTTCCTGCCTCCGATCCTGCAGGGACGGCTGCAGGTCGCCATCGGCTACTCCGAGGCCGAGGCGGGAACGGATCTCGCGGGGCTCAAGACCCGAGCGGAGCGTCACGCCGACGGCTGGCTGATCAACGGCGCCAAGATGTGGACCAGCCTCGCGGACCACGCCGATTACGTCTGGCTGGCGGCGCGCACCGACCCGAAGGCCCCGAAGCACCGCGGCATCTCCATCTTCATGATTCCGACGAGCCTGCCGGGCTTCAAGTGCACCCCGATCATGACGATCGGTGGGGTCCGCACGAACGCGACCTGGTACGAAGACCTCGTCGTTCCCGCCGAGAACCTGATCGGCGTCGAGAACCATGGCTGGTCCCTGATCACGGGCCAGCTGAACGAGGAGCGCGTCTCGCTCTCGAACTACTCGGCGCTCGAAGAGCTGCTCGATGCTGCAATTCGCTGGGCCCGCGACGCGAAGCTCGTCGACGGGCGGCGCGTGATCGACCAGCCCTGGGTGCAGTCCAACCTGGCGCGCGTGTACGCGAAGCTCCAGGCCCTCCGCTTGATGAATTACAAGCTGGCGTGGTCGGCGCAGCAGCGCGTGGTCCACCCGGCGGATGCCTCGGCGGTAAAGGTCTTCGGCAGCGAGTTCTACGTGGAGGCCTACCGCGCGCTGCTCGAGTGCATGGGCCCCCTCGGCACGGTGCAGGACGGCTCTCCCGGGGCGATCCTGCGCGGCCGCGTCGAGCGCAACTACCGCAACACCTTGATCCTGACCTTTGGCGGCGGCACGAACGAGATCCAGCGCGACATCATCGCGATGGCCGCGCTCGGCATGCCGCACTACAAGAACTGAACCCCTGGCGCCTCGCATCGGTCTGGAGACCCCCGATGGACTTCGCGTTCCGTGAAGAGCAGCAGGAGGTGCGCGATCTCGCGCGCCGCATCCTCGAGGACCTCGTCCACAACGACCGGCTGAAGCAGGTCGAGGCGAGCGAGGAGGGGATCGACCGCAAGGCCTGGGAGGCCCTGGCGGGCGCCAACCTGCTCGGGGTCGCGATCCCCGAGGAGCACGGCGGGAGCGAGCTCGGTTTCCACACGCTCTGCGTGCTGCTCGAGGAGGTGGGCCGCGCCGTCGCCCCGATCCCGGCGCTCGCGAGCCTCGTACTCGGAGCGCTTCCGATCGCGCGCTTCGGGTCCGCCGAGCAGCAGCAGCGTTGGCTGCCTGAGATCGCCGGCGGCCGGACGCTGCTGAGCGGAGCGCTCGAGGAGGAGGGAAACCCCGATCCGGCGAGGCCGCGTGTGGCCGCCCGGCGCGAAGGCGCCGTCTGGCGGCTCGATGGGCGCAAGGTCCTGGTTCCGGCCGCCCACGTCGCAGCGCGCATCCTGGTTCCCGCCACGACGGGCGAGGGCCGCTTCGGCCTCTTCCTGGTCGACCCCAGCACCGCCGGAGCCACCCTCGAGCGGCAGCGGACGACCGACCGCCAGACCTTCTTCCAGCTCGACCTCGCCGGAGCCTGCGTCGAAGCCGACGACGTGCTCGGCGATCCCGCCTCGCCTGCGGACGCGGTGCGGTGGATCGCGGAGCGAGCCGCCGTCGGACTCTGCGCCCTGCAGCTCGGCGTGGCCGAGCGCGCGCTTCGCATGACGGCCGAGTACACCTCGAGTCGGCAGCAGTTCGGCAGACCGATCGGAAGCTTCCAGGCGGTGCACATGCGCGCGGGCGACGCGTTCATCCAGGTCGAGGCCATGCGGCTGACCTGCGCCGAAGCGGCCTGGCGACTCGATCAGGAGCGTTCGGCGACGAACCAGGTCGCCGTAGCGAAGTACTGGGCCGCCGAGGGCGGTCAGTTCGTGGGGTACGCGGCGCAACACCTTCACGGGGGCATCGGCATCGACGTCGAATACCCGCTGCACCGCTACTACCTGTGGGCGAAGCAGATCGAGCTCTGCCTGGGCTCGGCGCCCCTGCAGCTCGCCGGGCTCGGCGAGAGACTCGCGCGCGGCACGGCTGCTCCCGAGGCCTGAGCGCAGGTTCGAGGACGATGCCACGATCCGACCGGTGGCAGCCCCCTCCGCTCGGCTCCGCCTCGCTGCGCGCGCTTCGCGCTTGCCTAACGGAGCAGCAACGCGGCGGCCGTGCGTACGTGCTCGATGATCACCGGGCGGCCGTGGAGCCCGCTGGCCCAGCCGATCAGCGACGCGAACCAGACCTGCTGAAGCACGAACGCGAGGGCGCGTTCGGCCGGGGTCGGAGCCGAGGCCTGCCCGAAGCGCTCCCCATGCAGCGCCGCGCTGATCATGTCCTCCATCAGCGTATGGAAGGCCGCCACCTTCTGCGTCAGCTCGGGTTCACCGGTAGCCACCGCGCGGATCACCGCCCGCGCCAGGTTCGGGCGATCGCACAAGGTCGCCGTCGCGATCTCGAAGAAGCTGGCGACCCGCTCTCCGGGAGTGGCACCCGCCGGGGGGTGTCGGGAGATCTCCTCCTCGTGCTGCGCGACCAGCTGCTCGAGCGCCGCCAGCAACAGGTCGCCCTTGCCCCGGAAGCGGCGGTATACGGTTCCGAGCGCCACCCCCGCATGCGCTGCGACATCCCGCAAGCGGACCGCCTCGAAGCCCCCCTGCTCCGCGAGCTCGATCGCGGTGGCGACGATGCGGCGGGCGCGCTCCTCCACGGGGTCGAGCTTAGGGCAGGCGGCCGGCGGAGGGCAGCGGCCCGCAACCCGCGCGCGTCCAACCCAGCCGCCCGGCAGCTCTGACCGGTGTTTTACCCAGAGTGGAAGTCCGGTTCCTTTTCACCACGATATTCGACCTGCGATCCAGGTCTGAAATTTCTTTTTATTTCAAGTACTTGTATGATTCGTAGGGTAAGGCACACGCTTTGCAATCCACGCATCGCAAACGGAAGCGTTCCAGGAGGACGCGAACCGATGCGAGGATCCACCGCCGTACTCTTGACCTTGGGGGCGCTGACCCTGCTCTGGCTGCCCTCGCCGGCCCTCGCGGACCCGGAAGGTCCGACCGAGGCACCTCGCCCCCGGCGACACCGCTCCGCAGAGGTGCTCCTCGACATGGACGATGCGATCCGCAGCGATCGCGAGCCGGGCGGGCATTTTCGCATTCGCAAGCGCGTCGGTTTCGAGTACTCCCATCGCTTCGATTCCGACCAGGGCCCGCCGGTGATCTTCAGCATCCAGGGACCCGCGATGGGACGCAAGCGAGTGGGCCTCGCGTTCGAGATACGCTTCTAGGCCGACACACCGGCACGTCCCTCTTCCGGGGATCCCGCGTCGGGCTAGCGTTGCGCAGTGTCGTCCATCCCCGCGCCGATCCTGCGGCGGGCAAGCGAGCGGACCCTCAGCCTGATCAGCGCCGCGTTCGAGCGCATGCCCGCACCGCTCGCGTATGGCCTCGCCGACGCCATCCTCCCGGCCCTCGTGGCCTGGGGCGTGGCGCACGAACTTCGGGCGGGACGCGCTGGACGCGGGGCGCGCCGTAACCTTCGCATCGTCTACCGGGACTCGCTCGGCTCGCTCGAAGCGTGGCGGCTGCTGGCGCGGAACGGTCGCCACCTGGCCCAGTTCGCCGTCGACTTCTGCCGCATGCCCCGGCTCGACACGACTCGCATCGGGCGTCACTTCGACCTCGACTCCCTCGCACCGCTCCGGGCACTCCTGGCCGAGGGCCGCGGCCTCCTCTGCGTCTCCGCACACGTAGGCCCCTGGGAGATCCTCGGCCACGCGGCGAGCGTCTCGGGTCTTCCGGTCACGATCGTCGCGCGCGGGCGAGGATCCGGTCCGGTCGACCGCGCACTCGCTCGGCTGCGCACGAGCGGCGGCCAGCGCTGCCTTCCGCAGCGCGGGGCGCTGCTGGCGCTGCGAAAGGTCCTCGCGCGAGGAGAGATCGCAGGGCTCCTGCTCGATGAAGACGAGCGCCGGAGTCCTCTCTTCACGCCCTTCCTCGGCACCCTCGCGGCGACGAGTCCGGTCGCCGCCTTCCTGCAGCGGGTTTCGGGAGCTCCGATCGCCGTCGTGAGCTGCGAGCGGACCGCGCGCGAACGCTTCCGGCTGCGCGTCTGGCGGGTGCTCCGTCCCGACGCCAGCAGCGATCGCGAGGCGCAGCTCCGGTCCGTCACCACCGAGATCAACCGGGCGCTCGGCGACGCGATCCTCGACCGGCCCGAGCAATGGCTCTGGGGCTCCCGAAGATTCGCGACGCGACCGCCCGGTGAGAGGGCGGGCGCGGACGGTCTGCCGCCGCCGGCCGGCGACCTCGGGGCGGACCCCTAGCATCGCCCCGCCGCGGGAACGCGGGCGCGCAACGGAAGCGCGGGGGCACGGGCGCGGAACCCGATTTCCCTCCGCGACGGCGAGCCCACCGGCAGATCCCGTGCAGAGCGGGTCTCTAGCGCGCTGCGCCTGCTCCCACTTTCGCGTCCCGAGCGATTGCGCCCGCACAGCGGCAAGCGGATTGCAGTGTGAACGGATCGCAAGCACCGGCGGTACATGCGGATCCGAGCAGCCACGCTCAACGCCTGGGGCCTTCCCGACCTCTTTGCCGAGGACGTCGCGATCCGCTTGCGCGAGATCGGGCGCCGGCTGCCGCGGCTCGAGCTCGATGCGATCGCATTCCAGGAAGCGTGGACGGCCGAGGCGCAATGGCTCCTGGTCGACGCCGGCGCGCGCGCCGGTCTGGATCACGCGTGGCACGGGGACTCGGGACTGCGTGGCAGCGGTCTGCTGGTGCTGTCCCGGCACCCGATCCGGTCGGTCCGCTTCGAGCGCTACCTCCTTCACGGCGACCCGAGCGTCGGCGACTACTATGGGGGCAAGGGCTTCGCCGAGGTGAGCCTCGACACGCCAGCGGGCCCGCTGACGCTCGTCGACACCCACCTGCACGCCCGCTACGCCAACAGCGTCCCCCATCAGTATCGAGTCCACCGCGTCGGGCAGATCGTGCAGCTCGCCGCCTCGGCGGTGAGTCTACGCGGGCCGGTCCTCGTCGGGGGAGACTTCAATCTCGAGGAGGGCAACGAAGAGTATGCCGTGCTCCTGGGCCTCACCGGCCTGCGCGACGCCGCCGCCGAGGTGGGCCGCCGCGAGCCGACCGTGACGCGCGACAACCCGTACCGCGCCCAATCCCTGAAGCCCGACCGGCGCATCGACCTGTTCCTGGCCCGCAGCGGGGTCGAGACGGGCGTGCGCCTGCACCGGGTCGAGAGGATCTTCGACGAACCCTTCGACGACTCGGGGCGCGTGCTCGCCTGCTCGAATCACGCCGGAGTGCTGGTGGAGCTCGACCTCGAGCCCGGCGCCGGCGCTCCGCTCCCCGCAACCGACCGCGCTGCACTGTCCATCGCCCGTCGCCTGCTGGCGGAGGGACGCGAATCCGCCCGCGACCAGCGCAGCGACGGACGCGTCGCAGCGGGTCTCGGACTCGGCATCGCAGTCGTCGCCAGCGCGGGGATCAGGACCGGGCCGATCACGCGGCGCCGACTCTTGCGCGGCGCACTTCAGACGGCTGGCATCGCAGCACTCGCACCCGTCCTGGGCTTCTCCTTCGTCTCGGAGATCCTCACGCCGGACGAGCTACGGGCGCTCGACGTTATCGCCGACCGTCTCGCGCTGCTCGCAGCGCGAGAGGCCGCAGCGGGCGCCTAGCGCGAGACCGCCGCTCCGCTCCGGCTCATTGGGCCGTGCTCGCAGCTGCCAGGTTCTCCCGCTCGCTGCGTTCGGCCCGGCGATACAGGGTCTTGCGGTCGATTCCGAGCAGCTTCGCCGCCTGGACCTTGTTCCCGCCGGTGAGCCGCAGGATCTGGTCGATGTAGCGCTCCTCGAGCTCGCGCAGGGTCATCCGCTGCTCGGCGGCCGACTGCAGCAGCACCGCCGCCGGGTCCACCTCCTCGACGCAGGCCGACCCCGCAAAGGGCAGATCGTCGGGTCCGATCTCGCTGGCATCCGAGAGCGCCATCGCTCGCTCGATCACGTTCTCGAGCTCGCGCGCGTTGCCACGCCAGGGTTGGAGCTTCAGCCGTTCCATCGCCGCCTGCGTCACGAGACGGCGCTCGCCCGACGAGTGCTTGCGCACGAAAGCGTCGACCAGCGGTGGAATGTCCTCGGGACGCTCCCGGAGCGGCGGAATGTGGATCGGAATCACGTTGAGCCGGTAGTAGAGATCTTCGCGGAAACGCCCCGCGGCGATCTCGCTCTCGAGATCCTTGTTGGTGGCGGTCACGATCCGCGCATCCACCTTGAAGGTCTGCGTCCCGCCGACCGGCCGGATCTCCTGGTCCTGGAGCACGCGGAGGAGCTTGCTCTGGAGGCCGAGCCCCATGTCCCCGATCTCATCGAGGAAGAGCGTCCCGCCGTTGGCCTTCTCGAAGAGCCCCCGCTTCGAGGTATGCGCTCCCGTGAAGGCACCGCGCACGTGGCCGAAGAGCTCGCTCTCGAGCAGGCCCTCGGGAATCGCGGTGCAGTTGATCGGGATGAACGGGTTCTCCGCGCGCGCACCGTGGAAATGCAGGGTTCGGGCGACGAGCTCCTTGCCGGTGCCGCTCTCGCCGGAGATGAGCACGCTGCTTCGGCCCCGGGCAATCCGGCGGATCAGCGCGAAGATCTCCCGCATCGCGGGGCTCTGGCCGATCAGCTCGCCCAGCGACCCCGTGCGATCGACTGCGCGACGCAGGCGCCGGTTCTCCTCCTCGAGAGCCCGCCTCTCGAAGGCCCGCTCGACCGTGAGCAGCACGACCTCCGGCTCGAAGGGCTTCGTGATGTAGTCGCAGGCGCCGGTCCGCATCGCCTCGACGGCGGAGTCGATGCTGCCAAAGGCCGTCATCAGGATCACCGGCGTCTCCGGACGCAGCCGACGCAGATCTCCGACCATCTCGATGCCCGTCTTCCCCGGCATCTTCACGTCGCTCAGCACGACCCCGAAGTCGCACTCGCGCAGCGTCTCGAGCGCGTGCACGGCCGAGGGGGCCTCCGCAACGCTGAACCCGCGCTCGCGGAAGAGCGAGGCGAGCATCTGCCGCATCGCGGAATCGTCATCGACGACCAGGATCGACTGCGGTTCCGTCACCATCGCCCTCCTCCTGGAGCACGCCGCGTGCCAACGCCGAAACACGACGTGGCAGCATTCCTACGGAGATTGATGCCCCTGTCTGACTCATCATGTAGCAAAAAGACCCGATCTGTTCGCCCGGCGGCGCGGGAGTGAACGCCGCGTCCCACGGGGATGGCATGCCACGTGCTATAGCGTGCGTCGCCTACACCGCTCGCGGTGCAGGCCGCGGGTGCACGCCGCGTCCGCGCGGCGGACTCTCCGCGCTGTGTCCGCGATGTCCGAGGAGGAAGCGATGAGCAAGCCGCAACGCGTTCGCGACCTGATGACCCACGAGGTCACCACGCTGAAGCGCAACGACAAGCTCTCGATCGCCGATGACGTGATGCGCCTCGGGCGCATCCGCCACCTTCCGGTGCTCGACGAGGACGAACAGGTCGTCGGGATCGTGAGCCAGCGCGACCTCTTCCGAGGCGCGCTGGCCCGCGCGCTCGGCTACGGGGAGCACGCCCAGCAGAAGCTCCTCGGCCAGCTGGTCGTGAAAGAGGTGATGACGAACGACCCGATGACGATCTCGCCGGACGCCCCAGTCGCGGACGCTGCCCGCCTGATGCTCGAGCGGAAGATCGGCGCGCTGGTCGTGATCGAGGACGGCCGCCTCGCGGGCATCCTCACCGAAGCCGACTTCGTGCGGCGCTTCGCCAAGAGCTGAGCCGCGCGGGTTCCTCCCGAGCAGGGGTCGCTCAGCGCGCTTCGCCGGCACCCGCCGCCGGGCCCACCTCGGTCGGGAACGCGATCCGGAACTCGGCGCCACGCTGGGGCTCACTCTCGACCGAGATGATGCCGTCGTGATCCTTCACGATCCCGTGGGCCACCATGAGCCCTAGCCCGTTGCCCTCCCCGGCCGGCTTGCTCGTGAAGAAGGGCTCGAAGACCCGCGGCAAGTCGGCTTCCGAGATTCCGACGCCGGTATCCGCTACCCGAATCTCGACCTCGGCCTCACCGATCGGGGAAAGCGAGACGCGCAGCTTCCCGCCGTCCGGCATCGCGTCGACGGCATTCAAGAAGAGGTTCAGGAAGAGCTGTTGCAGGCGCTCGGGATCCCCGGAAATGCTCGGGACCTCCTGAAGATCCCGCTCGACCCAGATCGCGCGGCTCTTGAGCTTCTCGGAGAGGAACGCGAGGGTCGTGTCGAGCAGCGGAGCGAGAGCCACCGGCACGCGCCGGGAGCGGCGTGGGCGCGCGAGGTTGAGCAGCGTCTGGATGATCCGCGAGATCCGTCCGATCTGCTCCTGAATGGTGCGCAGCCGCCACAACGCGTCCTCGCTCGCAACCGCCGGCTCGAGCAGCTTGGCGTGTCCTTGAATCACCCCCATCGGCGTTCCGATCTCGTGCGCCAGGCCGGCGACCAGCGTCCCGACGGACGCGAGCTCCTCGGCGACGCGCGCACGGCTCACCGTCTGACGCAACTCGGAGCGCTGCGTCTCGTAGGCTCGGGACAGCCGGCGGCTCTCCTTGGCAAGCTCCTCCGTGAGGTATTGCAGCTCGCTCTCGCGTCGATCGATGTACGCCTCGACCGCGAGCTGCGCATCGAGCATCAGGAGCTTCTGCAGCGCAGTGAGGACATCCGCCCCACGCTGCGCGTCCTGGCCGAAGGCCTCGAAGACGATCGGGGTCAGCAGCGAGAAATAGAGGGCGTAGGCGCCGAAGTAATACCGGGGCTCCAGGCCCACGCGCTCGTGGACCTCGCCGATGCGCCGCCGCTCGGCGACGAAGGCTTCGTCGACGACCGGGCCCGCGAGGCTCAGCAGGTAGCTGCGCTGACTCGCGAGGAGCCGGTCCTTCACGTCCGGGTCGCCGAGGAGGTCCCGGGTCGGCTGGAACGACAGCAGGTGCCGGTAGAACGCCCCGACGAACGAGTCCGCGTGCTTCTCGAGGGGCTCGCGGAGCATCCGCAGCAACTCGAGGTCCGCGGCGCGAAGATCCAGGTAGCTGAGGCGTTGTTCCAGATCCTGCAGGCCCGACATGGGGCAAGCCTCGCTCCCCCCGGACCGCCAGGCAAGCGCGGGGGACTCTCGCGGCCCTTCCCCGCTTGGCATGGTGGGTGCAAACGGATAGCGGACGTGGCAACCAGAGAATCGTCGCGGGGCGGATCGGGAACCCGAAAGGGGCAAGTGAGGCTACCCACGGTCGCCGACCTGATGCGCCGCGAGTTCATCACGGCTCCGGCGGCAGAGCCCCTCCTCGACGCCCAGCGGACGATGCGGCTCGCCCGCTTGCGCCATCTCCTGGTCGTCGAGAACGGGATGCTCGTCGGCATCGTGTCCTACCGCGACCTCCAGGACGAGTTGCTCGAGCGCGCGGCCCGGGAGACTGGCGCGGCTTGCCTCGAGGCGCTGCGAGCGATCCCGGTACGGGAGGCGATGGTCGCAAGCCCCTACTGCGTCCACCCGGCGACGCTCGCCAGCGAGGCGGCGCGTCGAATGCTGCGCCTGCGGCTCGGCTGCCTTCCGGTCTGCGAGAAGGGCCCCGACGCTGGGTTGCGCCTCGTCGGCCTCCTCGCGGAGAGCGACCTGCTCCGCGCCGCCTGGAAATAGCGGCCGCCGCAAGCGGCCGCAGGCCGCGCGCAGCGAGCCGAAGGCGAGCGAAGATCCTCGGGCCCGGCCGAGCGAAACGCCGCACGCCGTGGGTACCCTCAGGCCCGATGGACGCCCTCGCCGCAAGCTTCGTCGCCGGCCTCGAACGAGGTACGGCCGACCGCGAAGCGCTGCATCGGGTCGGCGAGAGCGAGCCGGAGCGAGCGGCCGCGGCGTTCCTGCGCGCGGCCGGCGACGCTCAACTCGCACCCTCGCTCGCGGTCTGGGTGCCGGCCCTGCTGCGCAGCGCGCGCCCCGGAGTCGGAGCGGAACGACTCGCCGATCTCGTGCAACGGGCTCGACTCGAGGGCTGCCCACCGCCCGACCCTGCGCAGGCGCCCGGCCTTGCAGCGCTGCTCGGATCGAGCAGCGCGCTCTCGCGCGTCCTGCTGCTGCGACCCGACTGGTGGAGGGATCTCGTCGGGGATCCCCCCGCGCCACCGGACGCCGCCCCGCCGCCTCCTGCCTGGGGGGCGATCCGCCGGGCCAAGTACCGCGGACTCCTGCGCATCGCCGCGCGCGACCTGCTCGAGCGGCCCTTCGCCGCGAGCCTGCGCGAGCTCTCCGACCTCGCGGATGCCTGCCTCAGAGCGGGGCTCGCCGCGGCGGCGAGCGAGACACGCAGCGCGCCCCCCGCGCTCCTCGCGCTGGGAAAGCTCGGGGGACGCGAGCTCAACTTCTCCTCCGACGTCGACCTGCTCTTCCTCTATCCCGTGCCGCCCGGCGGAGACGCGCTCGCGCGCAACGCGGAGGTGGGGCGCCTGGTGCGCCATCTCAAGTCGGAGCTCGAGGCGAACGGCGACGAGGGTTTCGCCTACCGCGTCGACCTCGATCTGCGCCCCGAGGGTCGATCCGGCGTGATCGCGAACTCGCTCGATGCCGCGCTCGGCTACTACGAGAGCTTCGGCCAGGAATGGGAGCGGCAGATGTTGATCCGCCTGCGCCCCGTGGCCGGGCCGCCCGAAGCCGGCGATGCCTTCGCACGGGAGATCGCGCCCTTCGTGTATCGGCGCCACATCGACCCCGGGGTGATGCGCTCCGTGCGGGACATGAAGGCGCGGATCGAGGACGAGCGCCGGCGCGCCGGGCGGGACCTCGAGTTCGATCTCAAGGAGGGTCCGGGCGGGATCCGCGACGTCGAGTTCCTGGTTCAATCCTTCCAGCTCTTCTACGGAGGCGGCGAGGAGAGCCTGCGGACCGGAAATGTGCTCGACGGGCTCGCCGCGATCGAGCGACTCGGCTTCCTGCCCCCCGAGACGGTCTCCGCGCTGACGAACGCCTACACGTGGTTGCGTCGTGCCGAACATGCGCTCCAGCTCGCCGAGGAGCAGCAGGTCTCGCGGATACCGCGCGAGAGTTCGGCGCAGCTCGCGCTGGCGCGCCGGATGGGCTACGCCGACCCCGATGCCCAGACCGCGAGATCGCGCTTCCTCGACGACTGGACCTCCGTCCGCACGGAGGTCCGCGCGCACTTCGAGGCCCTCGTGCTCGCGGAGACCCGATGAGTGAGAGCCTGGCCGAGCGCCTGCGCGGCGCGGTCGCGGGGTCGCCGCTCGACGAACGGCTCACGAACGCAGCCGAGCCGCTCGTCCTGCGCCGCTCGGGCGACGCCGCCGTACTGCGCCTCGAGGGACGCGTACTCGCCGGCCTCGCGCGCGTCGTCGCCACGCGCCCGGAGATCGCGGGCTTCCTGAGCCATCGCCCCTCGCTGCTGGCGCGCATCGCGGAGGCCAGCGCCGGCACCCTCGCCGCCCGCGCGGTTGCGATCGAAAGCGAGATCAACCGGCCGTTGGATTCCGACCTCGAAAGCGAGCTCGACGCACTGCGCGTCCTCCGCCGCGAAGAGACCTGCCTCGCGGCAGCGCTAGACCTCGGGGGAGTCGTCTCCCTCGAGGAGCTCTGCAGCTTCCTCTCGGTCCTGGCCGAGGCGATCGCGCGCCGCGCGCTCGCGCTGGCACTTCGGGGACGCACCCGCTCGCCTTCGATCTCGGTCGTCGGACTCGGAAAGATCGCGGGGCGCGAGTTCACCTACCACTCGGATCTCGATCTCGTCTTCCTGCACCCCGGCGGCGCCGAAGCCCTCGCGGACGCTTCGCGCACCGGGCAGCGCATGATCGCCTACCTTACGACGATGACGGGCGCCGGGATCGCCTACGCGGTGGACACGCGGCTGCGACCCTCCGGACGGCAGGGAACGCTCGTCACCTCGCTCGAGGCCTTCGAGCACTACCAGACCGAGCAGGCCCAGGTCTGGGAGCACCTGGCGCTGCTGCGATCGCGCGTCATCGCCGGCCCGCTCGAGCTGGGCCAGACCACGCTCGACCGCGTCCGTTCGCGCGTCGTCGCCGCGAGCTCCGCGCCCTGGGCCTACCTCGTCGATCTCCGCAAGCGCTTGCACGGAGAGCGCGGGCGGGAGTCCGCGACGAGCGTCGCGATCAAGACCGGTCGCGGGGGGCTGATGGACGTCGACTTCCTGGCCCAGGGCGGTCTGCTCGAACGGGGCGCGGAGCGCTTTCCGGAGCTTCCCAGCATCCCGGCACTCTTGCGCACCTCGTGCGCTGGACCGCGCGTCGAAGCGCTGGCGCGCGATTACGCCTGGCTGCGACTCGTCGAAGCGCGCACGCGCTGGCTCGCGGGTCGTGGCGTCGAGACGGTGGAGCTCGGCGAGCCTGGCGGCGCGATCGCCGCCGACCTCATCGAGCCGGGCCTTCGCGCCGACGAGCTCGGCGATCGTATCGCCAGCGCGCGTGCGCGAATCGCCGCGACCTTCGATGAAGTCGCGGCCGCCGGAACGATCGAGGCCATCGGGGGCTGATCCCTTCTCGCTTCCGCAGCGCCCTCTGCCCCTTCCCTGCCGTCGCATTGCTGGCTCCTCGCCTCGGCGCTGCACGGGATTCGCGCTTGCTAAAGCCCTCGGCGCTCTCCTCCGATCGTCCGGTGGCGCGACGCGATCCGTCGTCGCGCCCGCTCGTCGGGGGGATCGAGGCGGAACCCTTGGAGGACCTCGATGCCCTGGCGCCCTGGCTTATTGGCCTTCTCCTTCCTCGTCGCGACCGCGGTCGGCGCCGAGGAGATCAGCTTCGACGAGCTCTCGGCTGCGAACGACAATGCCCGCGTCCTGGCCGAGGAGTACGCGCATCTCGGTGCGCACTTCGTCGCGACGGACGACGGCTCCGTCTGGAGCGGCGTCTCCGGGGGCGACCCCGGCGGCTGGGGTCTCGAGGGGACCCACGGCAGCAACTTCGCAGGCTTCAACGGCGCGAGCTATGGACTCGGCGTCAGCTTCGACGACCCGATTCGCGCGTTCAAGCTCGAGGTCGCGCGTTCGCTCGGATCGCGCGCAGGCGATGCCTTCCTGCTCCGCGGCTACCGCGACGGGGCGATGGTCGAGGAGGTGCGCGTCGCTCTCGGAGACGTGAATGCCTGGTCCAGCGTCGAGCTCGCCGAGGAAGTGGATTCCGTGAGCTGGGTCGGAATCGGAAGCGGAACGCGCCGCCACCCCTTCGGCGTCGATCACCTGCGCTGGAGCGTGGAAGCGGCGACGCTCGCGGTCGCGATCGACATCCGCCCGGGCAGTCCGCGCAACCGGGTGAATCCCTTCGCCCGAGGCGTGGTCGCGGTGGCACTCCTCGGCGCCGACGGCTTCGACGTGACTCAGGTCGATGTCGCGAGCGTCGGCTTCGGCCCGGCGAGCGCGCCCCCGGTGCACTCTCGCCGCCACGACGTCGACGGCGACGGCCGCATGGACCTCGTCACCCACCACCGCATCCCACAGACCGGGATCGCCCCTGGCGACGTCGAGGCCTGCCTCCGCGGGCAGACTCTCGACGGCACGCCGCTCGGCGGGTGCGACGAGGTGGACAGCGTGCCGCTGCGCTGGCTCGCCAGGCACGGCTCGAAGCAACGATCGCGCCACGAGCCGCCGCGTTGAGGCTCCGGTCGGGAGCGGCGAGCGTCGCTCCCGACCCCCCGATCGCTTTACAGCGCACGCCCGACACGCGCATACTCCCCTCCTCGCGATCCTGAGGAGGCCCTGCATGGCGACGCGCGCGGTCCAGACGGCCCTCGGGCCGCTTTCGCCCGATCAGCTCGGGCGCACGCTGATGCACGAGCATCTCCTGATCGGATACCCCGGCTTCGATTCGGACACGATCCGACCGGGGCCCTCCCGGGAGGAGATGTTCCAGATCTGCGTCGACCGCATCGAGGAGCTCAAGAGCCTCGGGATCAGCGCGATGGTCGACCCCTGCCCCAACGATCTCGGCCGGGACGTCGAGTTCGCAGCGAAGGTGTCCCAGAAGACCCGCTTCCCGATCGTCGTCGCGACGGGCCTGTACAAGCAGTCGGAAGGCGGACATCCCTACTGGGCCTTCCGCGCCATGACCGGCGGCAGCGGCGCCGCGATGGCCGAACTCTTCGAGAAGGAGATCAGCGAAGGCATCGGCAGCACCGGGGTGCGGGCCGGGATCATCAAGGTCGCAACCGGCTTCCCCGCGATCTCGGACTACGAGCAGACGATCCTGGAGGCCGCTGCCCGGGCCGCCGTCGCGACCGGGGCACCGATCACGACGCACACGGACCAGGGCCGCCTCGGAGACGAGCAGCAGCGGATCCTCACCGGCGCAGGAGTCCCCGCGCACCAGATCGTGATCGGCCACTCCTGCGGCAGCGACGACCACGCCTACCATCTGCGCATCGCCGAGCAGGGCTCCTACCTCGGCTTCGACCGCTTCGGGCTCGACATCCTCCATCCCGACGAGAAGCGGGTGGAGGCGCTGCTGCGCCTGCTACGCGCGGGCCGCGGCTCGCAGGTCGTGGTGTCGCACGACACGGTATGGTGCTGGCGCGGAGAGCCGATCGGGAACCCGGAGGGCTTCGCCGCGGCCGCGAAGAACTGGGAGCCAGGCCACTTCCTGCGCCGGATCGCGCCCCGCCTGAAAGACGGCGGCGCCAGCGACGACGACATCGACCGGCTGCTGCGCGAAAACCCCCGCCGCTTCTTCTCCGGCGAGCCCCTCCCGCCCCGCTAACCCCCCCCGCAAGCGCGCCAGCGCAAGCGCGCGGAGCGCGCGCGCAGCGAGCCGCAGGCGAGCGAAGCTCGAAGGGCTACGCCTTCCGGCCCTCCTCCGCGCGCCGCAGCGCCAGCATCAGGTCTTCGCGCGCGATGATCCCGACCACGCGATCGTCGTCGACGACCGGAAAACTCTTGTTGCGGGTATCGACGATCTTCTGGAGCACCCGCGTGAGCGGCGTCCGGGGACAGACGGACTGCGCGTCGCGACTCATCACGCTCGACACCGGGCGCTGCATCACGTCCGAGAAGGACGGCAGGATGGTGTCCTCGGGGAACGCGAAGGCGCGCAGCAGATCGAGCGAGGTGACGACGCCGACCAGCCGCTCCCCGGCGTCGACCACCGGAAGGGAGTTGAAGCCCTGCTTCTCGAGCAGGGCCTCGGCCTCGGCGAGCGTCGTCTCCGCCCGCACCGTGACCGCGCGCGACATCACGTCCTCGACGCGGTAGTCCAGGAACTCGTACATGGCTTCTATCCGCTCCCTACCGCTTCTGCCTCTGCTTCTGCTTCGATCACGTGGGCGCTGAGATCGCGACGGTCCGTTGCTGCGAGCGTCAGGATCTTGCTCTCCAGGATCTCCGAGACCCGGCGCTCGTCGACGCCCATCACGGCGACCCTCCTCGGCCGAGGGTCTGCAGGTTCGATGCCAGCGCTTCGGCGGCCCAGGGAGAGCCGCGGGCTCCCTCCGAGACAGGGGCCGCGCCCTTCAGCGGCAGAATGCCTCAACCCATCCCGCCGGTCGATCGTCTCAGCTGGAGGGTCCGAGGTCCCAGGCGGCCACTTGCCGCGCCAGAGCCTCCTGCCAGTTCGGATCGGCAGTGTCGAGGACATCGAAGGCGATCCCCTCCTGCGCTGCGATCGGCTCGAAGTGCGCGAGGCTGCGCGCATGCAGCTCGGGCCCCGCGTCGGATGGATCGCTTCCGGCCGCGGCTCGCCGCGCAAGACGCTCCCGGGCCAGCGCCGGCGGGCAACGGGTTTCGACGAAGCGCGCGGCGACCCCGAGCGCGTCCGCAGCCTCGCGCGCGCGCCGGCGATGGGCCTGCGTGGCAAAGGTCGCGTCCAGGATCGCGACCCGCCCGGACGCGACGACCGGCCGCGCGCGAGACAAGAGCCCCGCATACACCCGCTCGGTCCACTCGCTCGTGTAGATCCCGCGCTCCGGCTCCGACGCCGCGCGCTGGGTCGGCGCGAGCCCTGCCTCGCGCTTCCGCACCCGGTCCGATGAGATCACCACCCCGTCGATCCGATCCGCAAGCGCCTCTGCCGCCGTGCTCTTGCCCGTGCCCACAGCGCCCCCGACCATCACCAGGGCCCCGCCCGAAGCATCGGAGAGCGCGTGGGCGGCCAGCTCGAGGTGGCGCCTCGCGCTCTCGCCGGCGCGCTCCCGTTGCAGCGCCTCGATCCCGAGGTCGCAGGCGGCGACACTCGCCACCTTCGCGCGAACCGCTGCCCGATAGCTCAGGAAGTAGTCGACCACCGAATACAGGTCGAAATCGTCGCTCGCCCTCGCGTAGCGGCGCAGGAAGCGGGCGGCGCGACCCGCCTCGCCGCGATAGCGGAGGTCCATCGCGAGGAAGGCCACCTCCGCCGCGGCGTCGATCCGCCGCAGCCCCTCGGAGAACTCGATGCAGTCGACGAAGATCGGGGCGGCGGCGTCCGTCTCGAACCACACGTGCTGCAGGTGGAGGTCGCCGTGAGCGTCGACGGCGCGACCGGCGAGGCGGCGCGCATCGAAGCGCTCCGGATACCGCGCAACGAAGCTTCGCGCCGCTTCGCGAGCGCGAGCGAGCAGCCCCGCCGGGAGGATCCCGTCCGACGCATTCGCCAGGAGATCGAAGTTCTGCTCTGCGGGCCTCGTGCAGCGCTCGAACCACTCGGATGCGGAGAAGGGCGCCGGAACGCCGAGGCCGTACGCCCGGTGGAACTCGGCAATTCGCTCCGCGACGCCGTCGAGCCACTCGAAGGGAAGTCCCCCCGCCTGGAGCAGGGAGAGCGCGTCGCGCCCCGCCGGCAAGCGCCGCATCACGACGCAGTGCTCGCCGGCCCCGGCGAGCGTCTCGGCGACCGGCCCCACGCGCGCCCCGCCAGAGGTCGCCTCGACGGGCGCCACGCCCAGGTAGACGTCGGGAGCCAGGCGCCGGTTGAGCGCCACCTCTCGCAGGCAATCCGCGTTGCGCTCCGCACGAGACGCGAAGCAGACGAAGCCGAGATCGACCGCCTTGCGCAGCTTGTAGACACGACCCCCCGTCAGGAAGACGTGAGAGAGGTGGGTCTGGACCCACTCCACGCCCCCTCCGGCGCTCGAATCGTCCGGATACGCAGACGCGACGCAGAGCGCCCGCACGAGATCGGGAGCGAGGGGATCCGTCAGCTCATCCCTTCGCGGGCGCCTTGACGGTCAGCACCGGACAGTGCGCGAGGCGGAGCACCCGCTCGGCGATGCTTCCGACCAGCACGTGCTTGAGACCCGACAAGCCGCGTGTTCCCATCACGATGAGGTCGGCGCCGAGCTCGTCGGCCGTTGCGGCGATCACCTCCGCCGGAAACATCGGCGACAAGTGCTGCTCGACGGGCACGTTCGCTGTTCCGACCTTGTCGGCCCAGCGCGCGAGCTCGCGGCCCGCCGCCTCGCGAACGTCGCGATCGAAGCCCTCCGGGAGGACCAGCCCGTAGGGTGAGATCGCGCCGGGATCGACCGGGTAGCAGTGCAAGAGGTGGAGCGTTGCTTCGAAGCTGCGCGCGAGCTCGATCGCGAGATCGAGCGCGGCAGACGAGTGGTCCGAGAAATCGATCGGCACGAGAATCTTCCGGAAGCGCGACATCGTCATCCTCCGCGGTGACCCGACACCGCGAGTTCAGGGCACCCACCCGCTTCGCGCAACCCCCGTCCCAGGCGAAAAAAAAGGGCACTTGCGGCTCGCTTCTTGCACGAGATCCACGCAGGAGGGTGACGCATGACGCCTCGGCAGGTTAGGGCGCGAATCCTGGCCGACCATGTGGCGATCCGGGGCATGCTGCTGAGCCTCGAAAGTGTGGCGGATCGGGTACGGGACGGTGACCGCTCCCTGGCTGCTGCCCTCCGCTTCGAAGGCGAGGCGCTGCTGCACCACCTGCAGGACCACATGTTCTGGGAGGATCTGCATCTCGCGCCCGCGTTGCGCCGCGCCGATGCCTGGGGCGAGGAGCGCGCCGGCAGGCTCGACAGCGATCACCGCGAGCAGCGCCAGGTACTCGCGCACTGCCTCGCCGGGGTCCAGGACGAGAGCCGCCCGGCGTCGGTCGTCGCCCGCACGCTGATCGATCTCGTGGGGATGCTGCGCGAGGACATCGAGGACGAGGAACGCCTGCTCCTCGACGAGCGCATCCTCCGCGACGACGCCGTCGGAATCGACGTGGAAGCCGGCTAGGCCTCGTCGGCGCACCGCGAGACGAGAGCCTCCTCGCGCTTCTCGTGCTGCGCGAGATCGCGTCGGAACGTGTCGAAGGCGGCGCCGAAGCGCTCGAGCGCGGCTTCCTCGAGCAGCGGAACCAGGCGTTGGAGCGCGGCGAGCAGGGCTGCGTGGTCGCGGCCCAACGCCTCGAGCGCCTCCTGCTCTTCCGGGTGGAGCCCGTGAAGAGCGGGAAAGAAGACCCCGTCCTCGAGCTCGAAGTGGGCACCGATCGCGTGCCGGAAGCGGACGAAGACGTCGCGCGCCTCGAGCCGCCCCCCGGATGCGATGGCGCTGACGAGACGCTCGTGGATCTCGTGCAGCGCAAGATGCTGCTCGCCGATCTGACGCAGTGCGCGTCGCATCCGGTAGCGGAGGCCGGCGTCAGCGAGCTCCATCCCGCCCGATGCTAGCTCGCTGGGCGACGCTCGCCTCGACCTCAGTAGACGACCAGGGCCTCGAGGCGGCCGGCGGCGCTGCGCACGATCGAGAGTCGGGTCATGCAGGCCATGCAGTACACCCTGTCGCCGGGTCGCAGCTCACGCGTGGAACGCACCACGATCTTGCAGACGGGGCACAGCGCCTCGTTCGGGCCGAGTCCGTCGCCGTCGCCCCTCCAGCGCCGGTAGAAGCGCCGATACTTCTTCGGCACCTCGTCGAAGCCCTGGTCGTCGAGCACGAAGCGCTGTCGCGGCGCCTCGGGGCCCGCCGCCGCGCCCGAGTCCTCCAGCAGCGGGTCGACCGGCGTCATGCGAAGCCGAGTCGCTCGACGGCTGCCAGATAGCTGCGACCGAGCTCCCCGCGCTCTCCGCTGGGGGTTCCGATCGCGTCCATCGCCTCTTCGAAGCTGCGCAGCACCAGCGGATCGAGCTCCTCCCGCACCACGGCGAGGCGCTCGCGCAGCACCGGCAGCTCGCGCAACCGGCGCCCCAGCTCGTTCTCCCCGAAGCCGATATGCCGCCGCTCGTCCTTGATGATCCCAGCCAGCACCTCGCGGGTGCGCGGGTCGGCGCGCTGCGAATGCAGCTGGAAGGCGGAGAACTCCATCGCCTCGAGGATCACGTTCTGCGCGAAGATCGCAGCGACCCAGTCCCGCCCCCGCACGAGCTGGAGCAGCTTGCGCTTGAACTCGAGCAGGTTCCTGCCGGCGCGCGCCTCGATCTCCGCGTCGGGCTGCGCGACGCCGAGCTCGCGCAGCCGCTGCGTCAACACCTCGAGATGGCGACCCTCGTCGACCGTCTGGGTGGCGAGGAAGATCTTGGTCGCCCGATTCGGCGCGATCTGGATCAGCCCACCCGCCCCCTCGAGGGCCGCCGTCTCGCCGACGCAGGTGTTGCAGAGCGTCGTGATCAGGCGTTCTCGCTCGACGGCGCTGAGCTCCGTCTCGGGCGTCTGCGGCCGGTGGCCGTGCTCGAGGCCGACGAGGTAGCCCTCGACGGCCTCGAACCAGAACTCGAAGCTGTGGACCTTCTCGCGAAACGCCTCCGGATCGAGCGCGTGGAGGTCGAGCGGCTCCTGCGCCATCGACCCGCCTAGGGCCGTGCCGGCGTCTGGTACTCGATCCCGATGCGCTCGAGGCGAATCTTGAACTCCCGCAGCACCGTGTCGGCCAGCAGGCGCTCCATCTCCTGGGGCTCGAGCGCGTCGAGCCTGGCTCCCTGCCACTGGGCCGGCTTCCCGGCGTCCTTGCTGCGCAGCCGCTCGAGGCGCGCCGGATCGGGCGCGTCGCGGAAGGCGTCCGCGAAGGTCGCGAGCATGTAGTAGGACATCTCCTTCTGCATCCGCTCGATGTCGCGCTTCCGGTCGGGATGCTCCTGGATCAGCGAGCCGATGCGGTTCTCGCCGAAGCCCACGTGGCGCCGCTCGTCTGCAATCACACCCGAGAGTGTGTGCCCGAACTTCGGGTTCAAGCCCTGCGTCGTCGCCTGCATCATCTCGAAGACGTGGAAGGCCATCCCCTCGAGCACGACGTTCTGCCCGACGACGCCCGCGACGAAGTCCTTGCGATCGACCTTCTCGAGCAGGACCTCCGCGAACTTCACCAGGTTCGGGTTCGCATGCGTCTGGAGCGTGCTCTCGAGGCTCGACCTGGCCACGCCGAGGTCGAAGAGGCGCTGCGTGAAGATCTCGACGTGGCGCGCCTCGTCGAGGGTCTGGGTCGCGAGGAAGCGCTTGCTCGCCTCATCGGGCGCTGCGTTGATCAGCCCCGAGGACGCCGCGAGCGCGCAGCGCTCGCCGACCACGAGCTGCACCGTCGTCCGCAGCGCCTGCTCGCGTAGCGAAGCCTCGAGCAGGAGCCCCTCGGGCTCCCTCTCGCCGGGCGGGTGCCCGAACTCGGTCCCCATCAGGTAGCCCTGGGGCGCGGATTCGAGCCAGTGCTGGATGGAATAGGCGCTGAGGAAATCGGCCACCTGGAACCCTCCTTCAGGAGCCCGCGAAGGCGGGGCGTACTTCCGATCGTCGCAAGCGGCGTGCCAGCACCGGGAGCGCCGAGGCGCGATGCGTGGCGCGAGGGTCGGGGCGACCCGCCCCGCGGCGCGCGAGACCGTGGGGTGTGACACCACAACGGGAGGCCTCGGTGACGGAGGCGTGACAGATCCCGGAAGCTTCTGGCATCCCTGCATCCGCCCGCTTTCGCCTCACCGAAGGGAGGGGTAGCTTGCTGGCAGGTGGGAGGACAGGTATTGGCCGCCAGGATCCTGGTCGTCGACGACGAGCCCGATCTCTTGGAGCTCGTGCGCCTGACCCTTCACCAGGCAGGTCACCAGGTGGAGACCGCCGTCTCGGGCCGCACCGCACTCGATGCACTCCGGCGCCGGCGACCGGATCTGCTGATCCTCGACCTGATGCTGCCGGACCTCTCGGGCACCGAGCTCTGCCGGCGGCTGCGCGCGGATTCCGAGTTCGCTTCGCTTCCTGTCCTGATGCTGACCGCGAAGGCCGACGAGGTGGACCGCGTCGTCGGCTTCGAGCTCGGAGCCGACGACTACGTCACCAAGCCCTTCAGCCCTCGCGAGCTGGCGCTGCGGGTCGGCGCGCTGCTGCGCCGGAGCCACCCGACGGACGATCCGCGCGCGATCCTCGACCACGGCCCGCTGCGCCTCGACCCCGCCCGCCACCGCTGCTGGGTAGACGGCGAGGAGATCACGCTCACCGCGAAGGAGTTCGATCTGCTCCAGGGCCTGATGACCCGGCCCGGGCGCGTGCTCTCGCGCGAGGCGCTGCTCGAGCAGGTCTGGGGCAGCGACATCACCGTGACCGCTCGCACAATCGACACGCATCTGAAGCGACTGCGCGAGAAGCTCGGTGCGGCCGGGGAGCTGATCGAGACCGTCCGTGGGGTGGGCTATCGGTTCGCCGAGTGAGCCCCTCCGACCCCCCTCCCTCCCGGTCCGACCGCTTCCGGCCCTCGGCCACCCAGCTGCGGCTGATGGGGATCGTCGCGCTCCTGATCGTGGGAGTGATTGCGCTCTCCGGGGCCCTCGCCGAGCGCGCGCTGCGCGGCCGCGAGCTGGCCCGCGTGGGCGCCGACCTCGAACAGCAGGCCGCACTGGTGCGGGAGCTCGTGCGCGGGATTCCTCTGGCGGCCGCGGAAGCCCCCCGCCTCGACCTGCTCGCGGATCGGGCCGGCGTGGCGTCGCGGATCCGCGTCACGCTGATCGCCGCCGACGGCAGCCTGGTGGGCGACTCCGACGTTCCGCAGGACAGGCTCGCGGGCGTGGAGAACCACGCCTCGCGCCCAGAGGTCCGCAGCGCGCTCGCCGGCAGTATCGGCCGGGACGCCCGGCGGAGCTCCACTGTGGGCCGCTCCCTGCTCTACGTGGCGATTCCCGCCGCCGAATCCGGCGGGGGAGCGGTCCGCGTCGCGACCGAGCTCTCCCACCTCGAGGAGGGCGTCTCCGACCTGCGCCGCAGCCTCGCCCTCGCCGCAGGCGTGGGCGTCGCCGCCGCCCTCGCGCTCGCCTACGGCTTCAGCTGGCTCACGCTGCGCCCGCTGCGCGAGCTGCGAGCCCTCACCCAGGCGCTCGCCACCGGCGATCTCGCCTACCGGATCCCGCAGCGCTTCGAGGTCGAGCTCGGCGGAATCTCCGCTGCGATCCGCGCGCTCGCCGAGCAGCTGCGGGAACGGGCCGACGAGGCGACCCGCGAGAAGGAGCAGCTGCGGGCCGTGCTCGACGGAATGGTCGAAGGCGTGCTCGTCGTCGACGAGAACAACCGGATCGTGCTCGCGAACGACCGGGTCGCCGATTTCTACGGCGCGCGCGCGCCTCTCGAGGGGCGGAGCGTGCTCGCGGCGCTGCGCGACGCCGAGCTCGACGAGATGCTGGCCGAAGCGGCGCACAAGGACGATCCGGTGAGCCGGACCCTCGAGCTCGTCCATCCCGCGCACCTCACGCTGAGTGTGCAGGCGGCGCGCTTCCCGGCGGCACCCGGCCGTCGCCTCGGCTCGGTGGCCGTGCTGCACGACGTGAGCGAGCTCGCGCGACTCGAGACCATGCGCCGCGAGTTCGTGGCGAACGCGTCCCACGAGCTGCGCACCCCACTCGCCGCAATCCGCGGCTTCGCGGAGACGCTGCTCGGAGACTCCACCCTCCCCGAAGCACAGGGCCGCAGCTATCTCGAGGTGATCGACCGCCACGCGAGGCGCCTCGGCGCGCTCGTAGACGACCTCCTCGATCTCTCCCGCATCGAGAGCGGCCAGGCCCCCTTCGATCACCAGGCCGTCGACGTCGCAGCCGTCGCCAGCGGACTGCTGCGCGACAGCGAGCCCCGCCTGCTGGAGAAGGGGCTCGAGGCCAGCAGCGAGGCGACCGGGCCCGTGGTCGCCTGGGCGGATCCCCAGGCGGTCTGGCAGATCATCTCGAACCTGCTCGACAACGCGATCAAGTACACGGAGCCCGGCGGGCGGATCCGCATCCAGATCCAGGACGACCCCCGATGGGTGCGCGTCCAGGTCTCCGACACGGGCGTCGGCATCCCAGGACGCGACCTCGCCCGGATCTTCGAACGCTTCTACCGCGTGGACCGCGCGCGCTCGCGCGCGCTCGGTGGAACCGGACTCGGTCTCTCGATCGTGAAGCACCTCGTCCAGAGCCAGGGCGGGGAGATCACCGTCGACAGCGATCTGGGCCGCGGGTCGACCTTCCGCTTCACGCTGCCGCGCGCCAAGCCACACGCTGTCACCGCCGAGACCGCTCGCCTCGCCGGGGTCCGCTAGGTCCCCAGCTTCGAGGCGTGCTTCACGTTGCGGGCCTCGATCACCAGGATCACGTCCTCGGCGATGTTGGTGGCGTGATCGGCGACGCGCTCGAGGTGCTTCGCGACGAAGATGACGTCCACGCCCTGGGAGGCCTGCTCCGGGCGCGCGGTGATCCCCTGGAGACCCGAGCGCACGACATCGTCCTGTTGGCGGTCGACCTCGTCGTCCTGTGCGAGTACGGCGCGCGCCGCTTCGGCATCGTCTCCGGTGTAGGCGTCGAGCGCCCCGTGGAGCATCCGCTGCGCCGAGCGGGCCAGCCGCACCAGCACCAACGGGACCGGAGTCTCCGGGTGCAGCGAGAGCCGGATCGCACACTTCGCGATGTTGCGCGCCAGGTCGCCCACCCGCTCGAGATCCGTCGCGATCATCTTCACGGCCACCACCTTGCGCAGGTCCGCCGCAACGGGCGCCTGGAGCGCCAACGCCCGCATCACGGCCTCGTCGACCCGCACGTCGAGACGGTCGATCTCGAGATCGTCCCGCTCGACCTCCCGCGCCAGCTCGGCGTCGCGATCGATCACGGCCTGCACCGCCTTGTCGAGGATCGCCTCCGCGCGGCTCCCCATCCGCAGCAGCGTCTCCCTCAGATCCCGGAGCACCGGCTCCACTGCGCGGGTCATCGCTCGATCCTCCGGCACCACACCCTGGCTCCCAAGCTCATCCGTAACGCCCCGTGATGTAATCGCTGGTCCGCTGCACGCGCGGGTTGGTGAAGATCTCGGCCGTTGGACCGTACTCCACGAGCTCGCCGAGATGGAAGAAGGCCGTGCGCTGCGAGACTCGCGCGGCCTGCTGCATGTTGTGCGTCACGATCGCGATCGCGTAGCGATCGCGAAGCCCGTGGATCAGCTCCTCCACCTTGGCGGTCGCGATCGGGTCGAGCGCCGAGCAGGGCTCGTCCATCAGGATCACCTCGGGGTCCACCGCGATCGCGCGTGCAATGCACAGCCGCTGCTGCTGCCCGCCCGAGAGCGCCGTACCCGGCTCCTGGAGGCGATCCCTCACCTCCTCCCAGAGGCCCGCCCGCACGAGGCTGCGCTCGACGATCTCGTCGAGCTCCGCTCCCCGCGTTGCGAGCCCGTGGATGCGCGGACCGTAGGCCACGTTGTCGTACACGGACTTCGGGAAGGGATTCGGCTTCTGGAAGACCATGCCCACGCGCGCGCGCAGCTGCACGAAGTCGAGCCCCGAGCCGTAGATCGACTGCCCGTCGAGGGAGATCTCGCCGCTCACGCGGCAGCCCGGGATGTCGTCGTTCATCCGGTTGAAGCAGCGCAGCAGCGTCGATTTCCCACAGCCAGAGGGGCCGATCAGCGCCGTCACCTCGCCGAGCAGGATGTCGAGATCGACCTCGCGAACCGCGAGCGTCGTGTCGTAGTGCACGCAGACGCCTCGCGCACTCATCTTCGCCGTGGAGGCGAGGGGGGCACCCTCGGCCACTTCGGACTCCGCGCGCTCCAGGATTTCGGGGCTTCGCGCCGGCATCGTCATCGCCCTACCACCGCCTCTCGAACTTCTGGCGCAGCCAGATGGCCGTTCCGTTCATCAGGACCAGGAAGCCGAGCAGCACCATGATCGCGCCCGATACCTTCTCCACGAAGCCCCGCTCCGGCGTGTCGGCCCACAGGTAGATCTGCACCGGCAACGCCGTCGCTGCGTCCGCGAACCCCCCGGGGATGTCGACCACGAAGGCTACCATTCCGATCATCAGCAGAGGAGCCGTTTCCCCGAGCGCCCGCGCCATGCCGATGATCGTCCCGGTGAGTATCCCCGGAAGGGCCAGAGGTAGCACGTGATGGGCTACGACCTGGAGCGGCGACGCGCCGAGTCCCCGCGCGGCCTCCCGGATCGAAGGCGGAACCGCCTGGATCGCGGAGCGCCCGGCGATGATGATCGTCGGCAGGGTCATCCATGCGAGCGTGAGCCCGCCGACGAGCGGTGCCGAGCGCGGCAGATGCATCGTGTTCAGGAAAAGCGCGAGACCCAGCAGTCCGAAGACGATCGAAGGCACCGCCGCGAGGTTGTTGATGTTCACCTCGATCAGGTCCGTCCAGCGGTTGTGCGGCGCAAACTCCTCGAGATAGACGGCCGCCGCGACCCCGAGCGGGAAGGCCACGCCGAGGGTCACGAGCAGCGTGAGCAGCGATCCGACGATCGCCCCGCCCACCCCGGCGAGCTCGGCCTCGCGCGAGTCGCCGGAGCGGAGGAAGCTCCAGTCGAAGCCGCGCCCGACGAGCCCGCGCTCCTCGAGCGACGCGATCCAGCCGAGCTCTTGCGCCGAGAAACGCGCACCGGCGGCCTCGGGATCGCGGGGGATCTGTCCCTTCTCGAGCGCGTCGACGTTCGAAGCAGCGGGAACCCAGACGCGAAGCGTCTGTCCGATCACGCTCGGGTCCTCGAGCACGCGGGCGCGCAGCTGGCTGCGGGCACCCGTGCTCACGAGCTGCTGGAGCGCGCGCAGGTCGCGGCGGCCGGACACCGCCGGAAACTCGCGGGAGAGCGTGTCGCGCACGAGCACAGCCCAGTCCACGTCGCCGGCGCGCACGACACGCTCGCCAGCCGCCAAGTCTCCCAGGGGTCCGATCACGGCCGGGTCGAAGTACACGTCGAGCGCGATCCGGCTCCGCACGAACGCGGAGCTGCCGTTGCCGACGATGCTCGCGAGAAGTGTCGCCAGCGCAAGCATCGCCACCCCGATCGCTGCGAGACCGAGCCGGCGGAAGCGGCGCTCGGCCGTGTGGCGCTGGCGCAGACGCGCGCGCATCTCGGGCGAGGACCAGCGCGCGGCGGGCGACGACTCACTCATAACGCTCCCGGAAGCGGCGCACGACGCGCAGTGCCACGAGGTTGAGGGCCAGCGTCACGACGAAGAGCGCCAGGCCGAGCGCGAAGGCCGCGAGGGTCTTCGGGCTGTCGAACTCCTGGTCGCCGGTCAGGAGCGCAACGATCTGCACGGTCACGGTCGTCACGGCGTCGAGCGGATTCGCCGTGAGGTTCGCGGCGAGCCCCGCCGCCATCACGACGATCATCGTCTCCCCCACCGCTCGCGACACCGCGAGCAGGCAGGCTCCGACGATCCCGGGGAGCGCCGCCGGAACGATCACCTGGCGGATCGTCTCGGAGCGGGTCGCTCCGAGCCCGAAGGCCCCGTCGCGCAGCGATTGCGGCACGGCGGTGATGGCGTCGTCCGAGAGCGACGATACGAAGGGAATGATCATCACGCCCATCACGAGACCGGCCGCGAGAGCGCTCTCGGAGGCGACGTCGAGACCGAGCGCCTCGCCGACGCGGCGGACGGTCGGGGCGGCGACCAGGGCCGCGAAGAAGCCGTAGACCACCGTCGGAATCCCGGCGAGCACCTCGAGCGCCGGCTTCGCGACGGCTCGCGTGCGTCGCCCGGCATAGAAGGCCAGGTAGACCGCCGCCATCAGGCCCACCGGAATCGAGACGGACATCGCGATCGCGGTGACGAGGAGCGTCCCGGCGAACACCGGAACGGCGCCAAAGGCGCCCGAGCTTCCGACCTGGTCCGCGCGCAGCGCCGTCTGCGGGCTCCACGCCAGACCCAGTGCGAAGTCGGTCACAGGAACCGATTGGAAGAAGCGCAAGCTCTCGAAAAGCAGCGAGGAGACGATGCCGAGCGTCACCAGGATCGCCACCGCGGCGCAGGCCTGGAGCCCCACGCGCGTGGCGCGCTCCACCGCGACGCGGGCCGCGAGCGCCGGTCCGATCGCGCGCAGCGCCCATAGCGCCCCGGCGCTGGAGATCGCCGCCACGAGCCCGAGCGCGGCGAACGCGGTGCCGGCCGGCAGCTGCCGCGCCAGCGTCAGCCATCCCCCGAGCGCCAGCAGGCCGGGGATCCCGCACCACAGCGCCGCGTACCAGCCGTAGTAGCCGGGAAGCGACTGGAGCGCCGACGCGTCCCCGCCCGCACGGGCGAGGGCGCGCCGGCGCCCGATCTGGAAGCTCCCCGCGGCGAGCGCCAGGACGAGCAACGCGATGGCGGCCGGATGGACCAGCTCAATTCCCCGCCAACGCGAGCGGCAGGAGCTTCGCAGCATCCGCGCGGAACTTCTCGCGCTCCGCCTTCGGCGCCGGGATGAGCCCCTTGTCCGTCACGTAGCCCGAGTCACCGATCGCCTTCTCGCTGGTGAACTCGGTGATGTACTCGCGCATTCCCGGGACCTTCGTCACGTGCGCGATCTTCACGTAGAAGTAGAGCGGCCGAGAGAGCGGATAGGCGCCGCTGGCGATGTTGTCGAAGCTCGGCTCACTTCCGCCGACGAGACTTCCCTGGATCTTGTCCTCGTTCTCCTCGAGGAAGCTGTATCCGAAGACGCCGAGGGCGTCCGGATTGGCGACCAGCTTTTGGACGATCAGGTTGTCGTTCTCGCCGGCATCGATCCATGCGCCGTCCTCGCGGATCGACTGGCAGGCCTTCTGGAAGGCGTCCTTGTCGCTCTTCTCGAGCGCGGCCAGCTCGGGAAAGGTCCTGCAGCCGCCGTCCATCGCGAGCTCGACGAAGGCGTCGCGGGTACCGGAGGTCGGAGGCGGACCGAGCACCTCGATCTCGACGGCCGGAAGCCTCGGATCGACATCCTTCCAGGTCTTGTACGGGTTCGGCACCGACTTGCCGCTCGGGGTCGGAACCTGGCGGACTAGCGCGAGGAACACGTCCCGAAGCGTCAGGTCGTAGCGCTTCGAGCCCTTCGCGTTCGCGATCACGATGCCGTCGTAGCCGATCTTGACCTCGGTGATCTCGACGACTCCGGCCGCCGCGCACTGCTCGACCTCGGAGGCCTTGATGCGGCGGGAGGAGTTCGCAATGTCGGGGGTGGCATCCCCGACTCCGGCGCAGAAGAGCTTGATGCCGCCGCCCGAGCCGGTGCTCTCGATGATCGGCGTCTTGAACTGGCTGTGGCGACCGAACTCCTCGGCCACGACGGTGGCAAAGGGATAGACGGTCGAGGATCCGACGATCCGGATGCGATCGCGCGCCCCGGCGGGCGCGGCGAGCAAGGCGCTGACGAACAGGAGACTCAAGGCACTCGGGATTCGACTCACGATCGGTACCCCCCTTTCAACTGGTAGGTGTGTGGCCCGAGCGTAGACAGCGCGTGTGTCTGGCCCCGCACCTTTCGGTGACGGGAGGATGAAGCTCGCCACCCCCCGGGGGGGTCTACCGGGGCGGCGCCAGCCGGGTGGCCTCAGTCGGCTCGCTGGATCGACTTCAGGTACTCGACCAGCACGCTGATCTGCCCGCGCACGACCTCTTCCGAGACGCCGGCGTCGGGGATCTGCTCTCCGAGACGCTCGCCCCAGATCGGCATCTCCCGGGTGCCGTGGGCCTGCACCGTGAAGCGGCCGTCGATCAAGCGCGCGATCTCGCCCTCAGGGAAGCTCCCGCCGCGCCGGGCGGCGATGCGGGTGAGATCAGCCGGCGCGACGCGTAGCGCTCCCGCCGCGGGTCCGTCACCGCGTCCGCTCTCGCCGTGACACGCGCCACAGCGGCGCAGGAACACGGGCTCTCCCAGATCGGCCAGCAGCGGATCGGGCTCGTGCGCCACCGGCGGGTCGGCCGCCTGTGAGATGCACGCGGCGGTCGCCAGCGCGACCAGCATCCCTCCGAGCCCGACGAAGCACCTTCTCATGACGCACCTTCCTGCCGCGACCGGCACACGTAGACCCCCGCGAGGCGGCGGGCGACGCGGGGGGCTCGGGCAGCGTTGCCGGGTCGATTTCCTCGCGCTCGACCCGAAGCTCCCCTTCGTACACGCACCCGGCGTAGCGACGGGAGATCCTCCGCGGTGGCTCGCGAGGCTCGCGACCCGCAGCCGCAGCGCTCAAGAGTCGGCCTTGACCGTCAGCACCGGGCAAGGAGAGAGACGCACGGTGCGCTCGGCCACGCTTCCGAGCAGCAGGTGCTTGAGGCCGGTGTGACCGCGGGTCCCGATCACCACCAGATCGGCCTTCGACTCCTCGGCGGCGCGAACGATCGCGGCGGCGGCGGGAACCTCCGTCAGCAACGAGTCCGCAGCTACCCCCTTGGCGTTCACCTGCTCGACGAGTGCGGCGAGCTTCTCCGCCGCAATGCGCCGCGTCTCCTGCAAGTAGAGCTCCGGGATCGCCACCTCGTAGGGCGAGACGAGCGGGATCGGAATGTCGTACGCGTGAACCAGACGGACCTTGGCGTCGAACTGTCTGGCCAGCGTCACCGCGGCATCGACCACGGCCTCCGAATGCGGAGAGAAGTCGACGGCTGCGAGGATGGTACGGATGGGGCGCATGATGAACCCTCGTATTGCAGAAAGAGTGCCAGCGGGATCGCCGCTCCTCGAGAACCCTACCAGTCTTTGGGGCGAAGAGTCTCGGACTGGCGCATCTTGCCGCAGCGCTTCGGGTGCGGCGAGGCCCTTCTGGGCCCGAGACTCGGCGCGGCTGCCGGGATGTGGCACGGATCCTGCGGTGCGAGGTCCGCGGTCACCTCGGGGCGGATGATGGCCTTCGACCAGAGCCGGGACCGAAGCATCCAGCGCGTCTTCATCCTCACCGGGGTCGCGAACCTGGCGGTTCTGCTCGCCAAGGTCGCGGTCGGCGGCGCCACCGGATCGACCGCCGTCCTGGGTGATGCGGTGCACTCCTTCGCCGACCTGTCGAACAACGGCGTCGCACTCTTCGCGCTGCACTTCGCGGCCGAGCCGCCGGACCGGGAACACCCCTACGGGCATCGAAAGGTCGAGACGCTGGCCGTCTTCGCGCTCGCCGTGCTGCTGTCGGTGCTCGCCGTCGAGCTGGCGTTGCGCAGTCTCGAGCGGGGCGCGCACGCCGTGCAGCGTCCGGAATGGGGTCTCGTCGTCATGGCCGCGGTCTTCGGCGTGAACCTCTGCGTCGCCACCTGGCAGGGGAGCTGCGCTCGGCGTCTCGATTCCGAGCTGCTGCGCGCCGACGCACAACACACCTTGTCCGACGTCCTCGTGACCGCCAGCGTCATCGCCGGCTGGCAGTTCGCCGCGCGCGGACACTTCTGGCTCGACACCGCGACGACACTGGCGGTGGCGGGCCTGATCCTGTACCTCGCCTTTGGGCTGTTCCGGCGCGCCATCCCGATTCTGGTCGACCAGAGCGCCGCAGATCCGGATGAGGTACGCAAAGCAGTCGAAACGGTCGTCGGCGTGCGTTCCACGCGGCGCGTGCGCTCGCGGAAGCTGGGCCGGGAGAGCCGCGTCGAGGTGGTCGTCACGGTGGACCCGGCGCTCCCGACTTCGGCCTCCCACCGGATCGCCGATGAAGTGGAGCGCGTGCTCGAGGAGCGCTTCGAGGCGGTCGACGTCAGCGTACACGTCGAGCCACACCAAGGGGGGTGACACAGATGAAGGCGCAGTCCACCGCGGCGATGATGGGGGCGCTCCTGCTCTGGTTTCCGACACTGGCGTGGTCGCAAGCGCCCGAGGCGAGTTCCGAGGCGACGCGCGCCACGATGCGGCAGATCGTCGACTCGCTGACCTTCGTGCTTCCTCTCTCGCTCAGCGACGAGCCCTTCGCCGACCCCGCGCAGCACAGGGCGATCCTCGATGCGCTCGACACTCTTGCGAAGAAGGGGGCAGACCTCGAGCGTCACGTCGAGAAGCGCGATCTCGGCTTCGCGTTCCTGAGCCGATCGCTGGCGCGCGACATGCGCGAGATCCGCGATCGCTACGAAGCCGGCCACGTCGCCGAGGCGCGCTTCCTGCTCCTCGAGGTCAGCGACCACTGCGCGGCCTGCCATTCGCGCCTTCCCGACGGCCGCGAGCACCCGATCGGACGCCGCCTGGTCGACGACCCCCGCGTCGCCGCACTCGACCTCGACGAGCGGGTCGAGCTCGAGGTTGCGACCCGACAATTCGACCGCGCACTCACGAGCTACGAGACGCTCTTCGCGGATCCGGACTTCCCCCCCTCGGAGCTCGATCTCCACGGGCACATCGACGGCTACCTCGAAGTGGTCGTGCGCGTGCAGAACGACCCCGGACGCGCCCTTCGCACCTTTCGCGCGCTCGCCGCGCGCAAGGACCTGCCCGTCGCGCTGCGCGAGAACCTGGGGGCCTGGATCGCCTCGCTGCGCATGCTGGAGGGGCGACCCCCGGCGGGCCCGCCGCTTTCAGACGCCCGGGAGCTCATCGCACAGGCCCAGGACCCCTCACGCTACCCCGACGACCGGAGCGCGCTCGTGAACTACCTCTTCGCCTCCGGCCTGCTGAACCGCTTCACGACGGTGCCCGGCGTCGCCTCCTCCGATCTCGGGGAGGCCTGCTACCTGCTCGGCGTGATCGAGTCCCGGATCGGACGCTCCTTCTGGCTGTCGCAGACCGAGTTCTACCTCGAGCAGGCGATCCTGCTGGCCCCCGAGCGCGCCTTCGCGAAGGACGCCTACGAGCTGCTCGAGGAGTTCCTGGTGTCTGGCTACACCGGCTCCGAGGGCAACGACGTCCCGCCCGAAGTGCGCGCCCGCCTCGACGAGCTGAAGCAGCGGATCCGCCGGGCCCAGGAGAGCTGACCGGACCTCCTGCGGCGAGGAGGCGCTCAAGCCGCGGCCCCGACCTCCCGATCCGCACCCGGGAGGTCCGCGACTTGCGCCTGCTCGCGTGCCGCAGCTGCCACACCCAGTTCGACGCGGAACAGATCGCGGCCGCCCGCTTCGAGTGTCGCTGCGGCGCAACCGTCGAGAACCTTCCGATCGAAGCGAAGGACGCCGCCGTCGTGCGCTGCGGATCCTGCGGCGCCGCGCTCGAGCCGAAAGCCGGCAGCTGTTCCTTCTGCGCCTCGATCATCGTGCGCCGCCCGGACCCGACCGGGCCCGTATGCCCCGAGTGCTTCGCGCGCACGCCGGCGGGCTCGCGCTTCTGCACCGCATGCGGCGTGGCCTTTCGCCCGGAAGCGCTCAGCGTGCCGGCGCGCGAGCTCCCCTGCCCCGCGTGCAGCCTGCCGATGAGTCCACGTGCCGTCGCGGGCGAGGCCCTCGACGAGTGCACGAGCTGCCAGGGATTGTGGATCCCGGAGGGTCGCCTCGAGCAGCTGGTCGAGCGGGCGCGCAAGGCCCAGGAAGCCACGAGCGGCTCGCGCCCAGGCATCCCGGCTCCACGCGTGCGCAGCGGGAACCCGGCCGTCCAGCGTGTCGAGTACCGACGTTGCCCAGAGTGCGACGCCCAGATGCAGCGGCGCAACTTCTGGCGCAGCTCGGGAATCATCGTCGACGTCTGCCGTCGCCACGGGACCTGGCTCGACCCAAACGAGCTCGAGCAGATCGCGGGCTTCGTGCTCGCGCAGGAGCGCAACGCCGATTTCGTGACGGCGCGCCCCCCGCTGCCGGCTTCCGGCCCAGGACGGGACCCGGCCGACGCCGCCTTCGCGCGGATCCTCGCGGAGCACCGTGCGCTCGAGCCGAAGGCCCCGGGCCCTTCGCTCACACTCTTCGACATCCTTTTCGGACTCATTCGCTGAAGGAGGACTACCCATGGGTTTCATCGACAAGTTGCGCGCCGAGCTCGTCGACATCGTCGAGTGGGTCGACGACAGCCGGCACGCCCTCGTCTGGCGCTTCCCGCGCTATCACAACCAGATCAAGCACGGCGCGAGGCTCGTCGTCCGCCCCGGCCAGCTCGCGATCTTCGTCCGCGAGGGCCGCGTGGCGGATGTCTTCGAGCCGGGGCTGCACCGGCTCGAGACGCGGAACCTCCCGCTCCTCGGCACCCTCGCGGGCTGGAAGCACGGCTTCGACAGCCCCTTCCTGGCGGAGGTCTATTTCGTCAGCACCCGACTGCTGACCGACCTGCGCTGGGGCACCCCGAATCCCGTCCCGATGCGCGACCCCGACTTCGGTCCGATCCGCGTACGGGCCTTCGGCACCTACACCCTGCGCGCGCAGCAGCCGCGCACGCTGCTCACGCAGCTCGTCGGGACCGACGGCGTGGTGGAAGCGGACGAGGTGACGGAGCTCTTGCGCTCGATCATCAGCTCCGCGTTCGCCGATCTCGTGGGCAAGGCCGAGATCCCGATCCTCGACCTCGCGGCGCGCTACAGCGAGCTCTCGGAAGAGCTCCGGCGCCTGGTCGTTGCGCGCATCGACTCGGAGTACGGTCTCGAGATCCCGCAGCTCTTCATCGTGAACGTGTCGGTTCCGGCGGAGGTCGAGCAGGCGCTCGACGCCCGCAGCAGCATGAACGCGCTCGGCGATCTGGCCGCCTACCAGGCCTATCAGCTCGCGCTGTCCATGCCCGTGGCCGCCGCCAACCCGGCCGGCGGTCTGGCGGGCGCAGGCGTCGGGCTCGGCATGGGCCTCGCGATGGCCGCTCCCGCGCTCGGATCCGGCGCAGCCCCGCCGACGCTGCCGGGCAGCGCGTGGCACATCGTGGAAGGGGGCCGTGCGGTCGGCCCGCTCGCGCTCGACTCGATCGCGCGGGCGGCGGCCGAAGGGCGCTTGACGCGCGACACCCTCGTCTGGAGCCCCGGAATGCCGAGCTGGCTGCCGGCGGGACAGGTGCCAGCCCTCGCCGCGCAGCTCGGACCGCCCCCGATCCCCGGGCGCTGATCCCGCCGCGGCGCCGCAGCCGGTGCTCGCCGGAGGGCGCCTAATCCCTGGTGCTGGCCGAGTGGACGTAAGCGCAGTCCGTCCACAGCGTGCGGACGAACACGAGTGAGCGATCGCGCACGGCGACGCGGCAGCTCTTCTCGTCCCCGCTCACCTCGAGCAGCATGCCCTTGCCCGACCAGAAGCTCCCCGCCCGGTGATCGACGAGTACCGGCGTTCCCTGCGAGGGCATCCCCACGCAGGCGGACGCAGCGAGGGCGAGCGCGACCACGAAGGCCGTGCGCAGGCAGGCTGCAGCGGGGCGGGCTCTCGACACGCCAGCCGGATCGGCCGGACCGCGCCGGCGCTGTAGCCGGCCCGAGGACGAGGGCACGCTTCGAGCGGTGGCAGCCCACTCCGCTGGCCTGCGGCTCGCTGCGCGCTTCGCTTGCGCCCCCTGCGCGGTTGCTAGCATCGCAAGGTGCCGCTGGCCCCGACCCCGCCCGCGGAGCGGGACGCCGCGATCGACGTACTGCGCGGCGTGGCGCTCTTCGGCGTGCTGCTCGAAAACCTCCAGCACTTCACCTCCCCGAGCTACCTGGAGCTGGTCGCGAGCGGGTCGGCCTCCGCGCTCGATCGGATCGGGCTCGGTGCGCTGCGCCTCTGCTGCGACAACAAGATCTATCTGCTCTTCGCGTTCCTCTTTGGCTACGGGATCGCGCTCCAGATGCTGCGAAGCTCGCGCAAGGGAGCATCCTTCGTCGCGCTCCATCTCTGGCGCATGGCCTGCCTCTTCCTGATCGGGCTTGCGAACGCGCTGATCTGGACCGGGGACATCCTCACCAGCTACGCGGTGCTCGGTTGCCTGCTGTTGGCACTCCGCCACCGATCCGACGCATTCGTGATGCGGCTCGCGGGCTTGCTGCTCGTTGCCCCCGGCCTCGCCGTCGCCGGCGTCGCCACCGGCGCCCGAGCGCTCCCCTGGATCCAACTGGACGCCGTGGCCATCGTGGCCGGTCTCGTCTACCCCGTCCGCCAGGCCTGTTTTTCCTTTGCGGCGTTCGCGCTCGGCCTCGTCGCAGGTCGGCGTCGGCTGCTGTCGAGCGAAGCGTCTTGCGAGCGCGCCGCTCGCGCGCTCCCGCTGGCGCTGGGGGTCGGCCTGGCCGGGAATCTCGCGTTCGCAACGCTCGAGGCGCATCCGCCAGCGCCGCTCTCGTGGGAGGCCGTGGCACGCGAGGCGACCCTCGCGGTCGCCGCACCCGCTCTCGCCTTCGCAATAGCGCTACCGGTGCTGCGTTGGGCCCGAGCACGCGCGGGAGAGGGCCTCCGCGGCCCGCTCGCGGCCGTGGGCCGCACGACGCTCTCGAACTACCTGCTCCAGTCCGCGATCGGCATCGGGATCATCGCGCGCCTCGGACCCGTTCACCCGCCTGCCGGGCTCGTCCTCACGCTCATGCTCTTCGGCTTGCAGCTCGCCGCGAGCGCACTCTGGCTCGCCCGCTTCCGCTTTGGGCCGGTCGAGTGGCTCTGGCGCTCGCTGGCCTACAGGCGCCGGGAGCCGCTGCGCGACGCGCTACGCTGAGCCCCCCTGCGAGAGGAGCGCATGCGGTCCCTGTCGATTCGCCGCCCCGAGAACCTGGGGCCCTTCGCGACGCTGCTCGCCACGCTCGTCGTGACCCTCTTCGTCCCGCCCTTCCTCGAAGGGACCTTCTTCGGCGTCGCACGCTTCCGCCTCATCATGGTCGCGATCCTGCTCGCCGGCGTCTACGCCGTGAGCCGACGCCGCCGCAGCTTCTGGGTCGGGGCTGGGATCGCCTTCGCAGCGCTCGCGATCGAGGGATCGGTCTACGCGCGGGCCACGCCCGCTCTCACCTTCGCAAACTTTGCGCTCTCGATCCTCTTCATCGGCTTCCTCGCCTCGGTGGTCCTCTACTCGATCCTCGATGAGGCGCGGGTCACGCTCGATACGGTCCTCGGCGGCGTCTGCATCTACCTGCTGCTCGGCGTCCTGTGGAGCGTCGCCTACTCCTTCCTCGAGTACCTCGAGCCCGGCTCCTACTGGCTCGCCGGTGCGCCCCTGCCGGCTGCGCTGGAAGCGGACGAGTTCCGGCTCGAGGAGCTGATCTACTTCAGCTTCGTCACCCTCACGACCGTCGGCTACGGCGACATCGTCGCGAAGACCAACCCGGCGCGCGCACTCGCCGCCGCCGAGGCCGTGACCGGATCCCTCTTCCTCGCGGTCTTCATCGCGCGCCTGGTAGGCCTGCACATGGTCCACCAGAGCCGCAACCTGGATCTCTAGGAGGCTCGATGCACTGCATCCGTTGCGGCGGGGAGATGGAGAAGCGCGTCGAGCGCGGGGTGCTCCTCGATCACTGCCGTCCCTGCAACGCCGTGTGGCTCGACGCGGGCGAGCTCGAGACGCTCGAGCTCGGCATCTCACGGTCTCCCGAAGAGCTCCTGGCGCAGCGCGAGACGGAACAGGTCCGCGAGCAGGCCCGCGTGGTCGCCACGATCGGCCTCTGTCCGCGCTGCCAGCGCGCCCTCGAGACGCGCAACATCTACGGCACCGAGATCGACGGCTGCCGCAGCTGCGGTGGGATCTTCTTCGACGACCGCGAGCTCGCAACGATCCTCTCGCGCAGCCGGGGCAGGTCTTAGGGCGTTGCGAGGATCCGGGTGGTGATGGCCTACTCCGCTCGCCTGCGGCTCGCTGCGCGCTTCGCTTGCTTTCGATCGTGCGTCGCTCTTCGGGCGCTTGTCCTAGCCAAGCGTGAGCAGCAGATGCTCGGAAAGGTTCCCGACCAGATCCGTGAGGATGTGCCGACGCGTGAAGCGCCACTGACCGTCCCGTTTCTCGAACTCGTCGTGATAGCGGCCTGCGACGATCGGCTGGAGCGCCAGGGTTTCCGTCTGCATCAAGACGCTGAAGTAGCAGCGGGTCCGGGCCGTGCGACCCGCGGAGTCGAGATGGATCTGGAGGTTGGTCGTCACGTGCTTCGTGCGCAGGGTGTGCCCCGTGGGCGAGCGCGGCTCCGCGTAGCGCTTCGTCCAGTCCGTGTACATCCGGGTCGCCGCCTCGCTGCCGCGCGTCTCGCCGCCCTGCGCCGGATCGGTGCTGATGACCGCGTGTTCGAAGAGCGCGCCCACGCCGGCGAAATCGCCGAGATCGATCCTCTCGGCGTAGCTGTAGATCAGGTTCGCGATTTCGACGGGGTCGTTCATGCGATCGGTGCTCCCGCTCGGACCCGGCTCTGGCGCCGGCCCGGCGCCGCCTAGGCTAGCAGGAGGAATCGATGGCCTTTCGCAATCGCGTGACCGAGCTCCTCGGCGTGGAGCTCCCGATCGTCCAGGCACCGATGGGATGGATTGCCCGCTCGCAGCTCGCGGCCGCCGTCTCGAACGCGGGCGGGATGGGGATCATCGAGACTTCTTCCGGCCAGCTCGACGTGGTGCGGGAGGAGATCCGCAAGATGCGCGACCTCACCGACAGGCCCTTCGGAGTGAACATCGCGCAGGCCTTCGTGCGCGATCCCGCGATCGTCGATTTCGTGGTCGCACAGGGCGTCCGCTTCGTCACCACCTCGGCCGGGAGCCCCACGCGCTACACCGCCTCCCTCAAGGCGGCGGGCCTCACCGTCTTCCACGTGGTGCCGAGCCTGCGCGGCGCCGAGAAGGCCGCGCTGGCGGGAGTGGACGGCCTGGTGGTGGAGGGCGGCGAAGGCGGTGGCTTCAAGAGCCCGCGCGACGTCGCAACGATGGTGCTGCTCCCGCTCGTCGCGTCACGCGTCGGGATCCCGATCATCGCCGCCGGGGGCATGGTCGACGGCGCGACGATGGCCGCTGCCTTCGCGCTCGGGGCGGAGGGCATCCAGATGGGGACGCGCATGGTTTCGGCGCTGGAGTCTCCGATCCACGAGAACTGGAAGCGGGCCATCGTCGGGGCGGCCGAGACCGACACGGTGTTCCTGAACCGACGCCACGGCCCGGGCCTGCGCGCGTTGCGGACGCAGCGCTCGGAGACCCTCGAGTACGCCGAGCACGACGTGATGAGCGAGTTCGGGGACGTCGACCGCCTGATGCGGCTCTACTTCGGCGGCGATCTCGAGGCGAGCATCGCCCTCGCGGGTCAGGTCGCAGGGCGTATCGACGCGGTGCGCCCGGTGGCGGAAATCCTGCGCGAGACGGCCGACGACTGCCTCACGATCCTGGCGGGCCTCGCCGCCCGCTACCCCAGGGCCTAGCCCTCCCCCGGCATCGGACTCGTCTCGAGCTGACGAGCCCCACCGCGGGGACCGTCCTTCACCGCACGCGGGTGCCGCTCAGACCATCCCAAGGTCCGGCGGGTCCTCGCGACGCGCGAGGACGTCTTCCCGGACTACGCCCGTAAGGGCTTCGAGCGTGCGTTTGCGCCACACACGTTTCGAGACGCTGGAGGTCGCGGCGCGGCTCGGAGCGCGTGCTCCATCGGATGCGCCAAGCGGCCGGAGGGCGCAGCCCGTCCGGGATCTGGCGCCGAGGTGCCTTAATCCCCCGCCAGCCTCGGCGCAGATCTTGACGAGAGTCTCGAAGCCGTCGTCGCGCATCGGACGTTTTCTGTGAACCGAAGGCTCTCCCCGTCTGTGAACCGCGGGACTCGAGGCGTCGTGAGGACATCGTGGGGCGCGCCCAGGCATGGCACACCGATCGCACCGGTCCGCGTGCACGATGCCCGGACCCGGCCGCTCCGACCCGTGCGACGCCGAGCGAAGTCCGGCCCGCGGATTGCCCGACTCCGATCCCGCGATCCTCTGCGAAGCGGCGGACGGCTACACGCCGCGATCTCCCGAGCAGACGCTGCTGCACCGGATCGTCCGCGAGCAGCTCGAGACCTTCCTGGCTCAGACGCGATCGCGAGACCAGCCAGCCCCCCGCTTCGTCGAGCAGGAGTTTCGGGCGTATCTCCGCTGTGGCGTGCTGGCGTACGGCTTCTTGCGCGTGCACTGCGACGCTTGCCGGCTCGACCGCCTGGTTCCGTTCTCGTGCAAGCGACGCGGCTTCTGCCCGTCCTGCGGCGGGCGGCGCATGGCCGACACGGCGGCGCACCTCGTGGACTGCGTCCTCCCCGAGGTGCCGGTCCGCCAGTGGGTCCTCACGCTTCCCTACCCGCTTCGCTACCGCTGCGCCTACGACTCGAGGCTCACGAGCGCAGTGCTCCGCGTCTTCCTCCGCGCGCTCTTCGCCGAGCTCCGCCGGCGCGCGCGACATCAGTGGAGCGTTCCGCGCGGCCAGTGCGGCGCCGTCAGCTTCATCCAGCGCTTCGGCTCCGCGCTGAATGCGAACCTCCACTTCCACACGCTGGTCCTCGACGGGGTCTACGCCAGGACCGAGCGCCGGCCGCGCTTCGTTCCCCTGCCCCCGCCGAGCCGCCACGAGGTCGTCCGGGTGCTGGCGGGTGCGGCGCGCCGGATCACGCGACTGCTCGAGTCGCGCGCCGATGGCGACGACGACGCCCTCGCCCGCGACGAGCCCCTGCTCGCCACGCTGGCCAGCGCATCGCTGCGCACCCGCATCGCGACCGGCCTCCACGCCGGCGAGCGCTGGCGGCGCCTCGGCGATCGCGTCGAGCCGGAAGACACCGACGCCGATCCCGAAGCCTCGCGCCGCGTTCCCCAGCATGGCGGCATGAGCCTCCACGCCGACGTCGCTGTGCCCGCCCGCGATCGGCGCCGGCTCGAACGGCTCTGTCGCTACGTGGCGCGGCCTCCGCTCGCGAGCGATCGCCTCGAAGAGCGGCCCGACGGAGGCCTCGCGCTTCGCCTGAAGACTCGCTGGCGCGACGGAACCACCCACATCC
>CAYPSI010000014.1:0-10596 GCA_964413375.1 uncultured Spirochaetales bacterium
TTCCCGATTCGCTCCGCGCCCGCCGCGGCAGCAAGCAGAAGTTCTCGCGGGTTCTTCGCAAGGTCCGGAGCGGCGCTCCTGCCGAGGAGGACCACCTCGGATGAGCAGCGACCGCCGCCTCACCGCGATCCTGTTCAGCGACATCGTCGGCTACACGGCGCTGATGGGGCGGGACGAGCAGGCGGGGCTCCGCGTTCGGGAGCGGCACCGGAGCCTGCTCCGGCCGCTGGCGGCGCGCCATCACGGCAAGATCGTCGACGAGAACGGCGACGAGCTGGTGGGAGCGTTCCCGAGTGCGCTCGACGCGGTGGCCTGCGCGCTGGCCGCGCAGGCGAGTCTGCGCGACGACGCGGAGCTGAAGCTTCGGATCGGCATCCACCTGGGCGACGTGATCTTCGAGGGCGGGCGCGTCTACGGCGACGGCGTGAACGTGGCCTCGCGCATCCGGCCGCTCGCGGAGCCGGGGGGCGTGGCGGTCTCGGAGCCGGTCTTCGATGCCGTGAAGAACCAGGCCGAGATCGAGGGGACGCCGCTCGGCACGCACCAGTTCAAGAACGTCGCACGTCCGCTTGCCGTGTGGGCAGTCAGCGGGAGCCCTGCGACGCCCGCCCGGACCGCCCCGCGTGGCTTCGGACTACGCCGGGCTGCGATCGGCGCGGCTCTCGTCGTGGCTGCGGGCGCACTGCTCTACCTGGCGCGGGACTGGCAGGCTTCGTCGCCCACCGAGACGGCATCGGTCGCAGTGCTCCCCTTCGACGACATGAGCCCGAACGGCGACCAGGAGTACTTCGCCGACGGCATGGCCGAGGAGATCATCAACGCCCTCGCCCGCCTGCCCGACCTGCGCGTGGTCGCGCGCACCTCCGCCTTCGCCTTCAAGGGAAAAGACGTGGACATCCGCACGATCGGGGAGCGGCTCGGCGTGCGAAATGTCGTCGAGGGGAGCGTGCGCCGGTCGGGGGAGCGCCTGCGCGTGACGGCCCAGCTGATCTCGGTCGCGGACGGCTACCACCTCTGGTCCGAGACCTACGAGCGCGACGTCAGCGATGTCTTCGCGATCCAGGAGGAGGTCGCCACAAAGGTGGCCAAGGCGCTGTCGGTGCGGATCGGCGGCCGCTCGCTCGCGCACGGGCCGCCGCCCGACCCGCGCGCCTACGAGCTGTACCTCACCGGCCGGCAGCTCTTCGGCCTGCGCACCGAGGCGTCGCTGCGGCACGCGATCGAGAACTTCGAGCAGGCTCTCGCGCTGGCGCCCGCGTATGCGCCGGCCCTCTCCGGCCTCGCGGATGCGCTCATGCAGCTCACGGTCTATGGCTTCGACACGAGCCCGGCCGTGATCGAGCGGGCCCGCGAGGCGGCGCAGGCGGCGGTTCGCGCCGATCCTTCACTCGGCGAGGCACACGCGTCTCTCGGGCGCCAACAGTTCGCCGGAGGCACGTGGAACTGGGACGAGGCGGAGCGACAGCTGAAGCGTGCGATCGAGCTGAGCCCCAGCTACGCGCCAGCTCAGATGTGGCGCGCGACGATGCTGATGGCCCAGGGGCGCCTCTCGGAAGGCTCGGCGGAGATCCAGCGCGCGCTGGAGCTGGACCCGTTCTCGCCCGTCGTCCTGTGGACCGCTGGACGATTCGCGTCGTTTGCCGGGGATCACGAGCGCGCGATCGAGCTGCTGAGGCGAGCCGTGGACTTGAGCCCCGAGTTCCTCAACGCCCGCATAAGTCTGTCGGAAGCCTACGCCGCCGCAGAGCGCGAGAAGGATGCGGCAGAAACCCTGCTGGCTGCAGTGCCTCCCGCCGCGCAGGCGGAGCTGCGCAGCGCCTACGAAGCAGGCGGCCTGAAGGCGCTGCTCGAGCGTTTTCTTCCGTACGAGCAGGAACGCACCGGCCAGCCGTGCCTGTTTCCGCCCGGCGTGGTGGTCAGCCTCTACGCGCGGATCGGAGATGCGGAGGGCGTCTTCCGTTGCCTCGAGCTGGCGGCACAGACGGGGAGCGTCGTGCTGCACGTCAAGCTCAACCCGCTCTTCGCGCCCTACCGCTCGGACCCTCGCTTCGCGGCTTACCTCGCGTCGATGAATCTGAGCGAGTGAGCTACTCCGCCGGAGGCGCCCTCTCCGGACCCGGACCTGCGCCGGGGGCCGCGGCGCAGGCGCTGGCTGGCCTTCGAGAGAAACCTCGAGTCAAGGGCGTAGCGATCCGTCCGGTCTAGGAAAAGAGCAGCGCGTCGAGCGAGAGGCTGCCCGGGCCGAGCAGCGCCAGGCAGGCGCAGATCACCGCCAGGTTGATCGTGTACTCGGCCCCGGGCGGATCGTTCGTGATCAGGTAGCCGGCGCCGCGGTGCCCGATCCGCCCGGCCACGAGCATCGTGAAGACGAGCAGCAGGCAGGCCGGGCGCGTGAAGAGGCCCAGCGCCAGCAGGCTCCCTCCCGCGATCTCGGAGAGCATCGCCATGCGCGCCTGGATCTCGGCCTGCGGAACTCCGAGCTGCTTCAGCCAGGCGACGAAGCCCTGCATGTTCCCGGTGCCCACGAGGCCGAGCTTTCCGAGGCCGTGGGTCACGAAGCAGATGCCGATTGCGACCCTGCCCACGAGCAGGGCCAGATCCACGAGCCCGGGCGTCGTGGCCACCAGAAGCCGAGCGAGATCCGACATCGAACCCTCCGCGCCCCAGTTTGTACCATCGTTGCCTCCCGGGACGAAAGGCTGGAGGTGCGATGAAGCGCGAGGACTTCTACCGCGAGGCGCGACGCGACCTGAGCGGCCCGCTCGCCGGGCTGCGCGTCGTCGAGGTGACCACCACCTGGGCCGGGCCCATGTGCGGCTGCATCCTGGCCGACTTCGGCGCCGACGTCGTGAAGCTCGAGCATCCGGACGGCGAGATCGCGCGGCGCGCCCCGCCCCATCTACCCGGCACGCATCCGCCGCTCTCGTTCATGCACGCCACCGTGAACCGCAACAAGCGCAGCCTGAGTCTCGACCTCCACCACCCCGAGGCCCGCGAGGTCGCGCTGCGCCTCGCGCGCCGGTCGGACGTCTTCGTCGAGAACTTCCGGCCCGGGGCGCTCGCGCGCTTCGGCCTCGACTATGCGGCCGTGCGCGCGGTGCGGCCCGACGTCGTGTACGTCTCGATCAGCGGCTTCGGCCAGTACGGTCCCGGCAGCGACCGCCTCGGCTACGACCCGCTCGCGCAGGCCGAGAGCGGCTTCCTGTCGCTCAACGGCAGCCCCGACGGCGAGCCGGTCAAATCACCGACCTTCCTGGCCGACGACCTCGCCGGCGTGCATGCGGCGCTCGCCGCGCTCGCGGCGCTGCGCCACCGCGACCGCACGGGCGAGGGTCAGCAGGTCGACGTCTCGCTCCTCGACGCGCTGCTCTTCCAGTCGACGGGCTATCTGACGCTCGCGGCCATGGGCGTGGCACTCCCCCGCATGGGCAACCAGTTCCGCGTCGCCGCGCCGGCGAACGCCTACGCCTGCCGCGACGGCCGGATCGTCGTGGGTGTGATCCTCGACGCGCAGTGGCGGCGCCTCGCCCCGCTGCTCGGCCGCCCCGAGCTCGCGGATCACCCCGACTACGCGACCACGGCGGCGCGCATCACCCGGCGCGACGAGGTCGACGCTCTCGTCGCGGACTGGGCCGCGCAGCGCCCGGCCGCGCTGGCCCTCGCCGCGCTCGCCGCCGCGGAAGTCCCCGCGGCGCCGATCCGAAGCTATGCCGAAGCCGCGCGCGATCCCGTGGTGCAGGCGCGCGAGATGCTCCAGCCGACGCTGCAACCCGATGGCAGCATCGTCCCGGTCACGGGACCTCCCGCGAAGCTCTCCCGCACCCCGATCCGGGTGCGCAGCGCCGCGCCGGCGCTCGGCGCGCACGACGACGAGATCCTCGCCGAGCTCGGCTATGACGAGGCCGCATGCGCGCGGCTACGAGCCGCGCGGACGATCGTCTGACGGGACTCCGACCTTCTCCTCGAACCTCGCGACAAGCCCGACTCGAACGCGCCGCGTCGGCAGAGCCAAGTCGCTGGCGAAGCACCTCCGTTCCCCAGGAGGCCGCCACTGCGAGCGTGGCTTCATTGAAGTTCAAGAGAAGAAGTTCTTGAGGCAAGAGAGCACCGGCCGGCAGAGTCATCTCGGCGCGCCGCCCGGGGCCGGAGTCCGTGGGAGCCGGCAGCGATCGCTGTGAGAGAGCGCCGCTCGCTTGTGCTCGGAGCCGGCTCGACAGGAGCCCTCGGGTCCCCTCGCGTTCAGCTCCCCGGAAGCTCCGCCGGGTCGACGAGCCCATGCCGCCTCCAGCCGACCGAGAGCAGCCAGGTCCGAGACGGCGCGACGTCGGGTTCCTCCAGCACATCGGGCGGCGGCTCGCGCGAGCCCGGCACGCGGCGCCAGCCGTCGAACCAGCGGCCCGAGGAGGCCGCGTCCAGTCCGATGGGCGGCGTGGCGCCGTGGCGCTCCCGCCAGTGCTTGCGGGCATTGAGCAGCACATAGGCCAGCGCGTGTCGCACTTCGCGTGGCGTGCGCAGGATCCGCAGGTGGTAGCGGCCGTGGAGCACCGACCCCGAGAGCCCGAACGCGCGCTGCGCCGCCCGGGCCACCCGCGCCGAGATCGCCTTCATCCCTCGCCCGAGAGCCTCCTTGCCTGCGCTCTCGACGATCAGGTGCAGGTGATTGCGCTGCACCGAGTAGTGCACGACGCGGAAGCCCCGGCGCTCGCAGCCCCGGCGCAGGCTCGGCCGCAGCTCGCGCAGGAAGCGGCGGTTGCGAAGGCCCGGCGTCTCGCTGCGCAGGCGCAGCGTGACGTGCGAGGGACAGCCCTGCGGCACCGGCGGCCGGCGCACGTGGTGGACCGGAGGATTCGCGGAGAGGGGCGGCCGCCCCGCGACGGGGCCGCAAGGCCCGGGAATCGATGCGGAGCGCCCCCACGCAGCCGCGAGCCGAGCCACGGCAACGGTTGGCCTCTTCGGCCCGTGCTTCCGCCCTCAACAACCTCTTGATAGGAGACCCCGCCCTACCCTCGCGGCCGTGGCTCCGCGCTCTTCCGCGGCGCCCGGTCGGATCAGGGCTCGCTCGACTCCGGCTCCGTCTGGCGCAGGGGGTCGAGGAGGCGATCGAGTGTGGGTGCGTCGAGGACGCCGCGGGCGAGGCAGATTTCGCGCAGCGAGCGGCCGGTCGCGAGGGCCTGCTTGGCGATCTCGGCGGCCACGTCGTAGCCGAGCGCCGGGACGAGCGCGGTCGCGAGGGAGAGGCTGCGCTCGGCGAGGTCGGCGCAGCGCTCGCGGTCGGCGGCCAGGCCGAGGATGCACAGCCGCGCGAAGCTCTCGGCCGCAGCCGCGAGCAGCCGGATCGATTCGAGCAGGTTTCGCGCGATCAGCGGCAGGCAGGTGTTGAGCTCGAGTTGCCCGGAGAGCCCGCCGAAGGCGACCGCCGCGTCGTTCCCGATCACCTGCCCCGCCACCTGGACCACGACCTCGCAGATCACCGGATTCACCTTGCCGGGCATGATCGAGGAGCCGGGCTGGAGGGCGGGCAGCTCGAGCTCCCCGAGGCCGCAGCGAGGCCCGGAGCCGAGCAGCCGCAGGTCGTTCGCGATCTTCGCCAGCGAGATCGCCGCGGTGCGCAGCGCGGCGCTCGCCTGCACGGCCGCATCGCGCGCGCCCTGCGCCTCGAAGTGGTCTGCGGCCTCGCGGAAGGCGAGACCCGTCCCGGCCGAGAGCCGCGCCACGACATCGGCAGCGAAGCCGGGAGGGCAGTTGATGCCGGTCCCTACCGCCGTGCCTCCGAGCGCGAGCTCGGCGAGCCCCTCGCCCGCGGCCGCCACGCGCTCGATTCCGAGCTCGACCTGGCGCGCCCAGCCGAGCAGCTCCTGCGACAGGCGCACCGGGGTCGCATCCATCAGGTGGGTGCGCCCGGGCTTCACCACCGAGTCGAACTCGTCGGCCTTCGCGAGCAGCGCGGCGCGCAGCTCCCGAAACGCCGGCAGCAGGCGTTCGTGGATCGCGAGCCGGGCCGCCAGATGCAGCGCCGTCGGCATCACGTCGTTCGACGACTGCGATCGGTTCACGTGGTCGTTCGGATGCAGCGCGGGCGCTCCCGCACCGAGCAGCGCCCGCGCGCGGCTCGCAATCACCTCGTTCGCGTTCATGTGGGTCGACGTTCCAGAGCCCGTCTGGAAGACGTCGAGCGGAAACTGGTCGTCGAGGAGCCCCTCGGAGACCTCGCGCGATGCCGCGCCGATCGCCTCCGCCCGCGTCAGATCGAGCACGCCGGCCTGCGCGTTCGCGGCCGCCGCAGCCGCCTTGACGAGCCCGAGCGCTCGCAGGAACTCCCGGGGGAAGCGCTCGCCGCTCACCCGGAAGTTTTCGAGAGCGCGCTGCGTCGCAGCGCCCCACAGCGCGCCCGCGGGCACCGCGACCTCGCCGAGCGAATCGCGCTCGATGCGCATCTTCGGGGCCTTGCCCGCGTCGCGGCGCTCCCGATCGCTGGCCGTCGTGCGCTCGTCCTCCCCGCGCCGAGAGACGCTCGTCGCAGGGTACCGCGACGGCTCCCCGGCGGCAGCCTCCGCCGACGCTGCGCAGGCGTGCCGGCGCATTTGACCAGACGCCGGCCGTCGGTCAAGATCCGAGCATTCCCACGGAGGATCGGACATGGCCGCACTCAAGGGCTCGAAGACCCACCAGAACCTGAAGGACGCCTTCGCCGGCGAATCGCAGGCGAACCGCCGCTATCTCTACTTCGCCCGTCAGGCGGACATCGAGGGCCATCCGGACGTCGGCGGCCTCTTCCGCGACACCGCAGAGGCAGAGACCGGGCACGCGCACGGACACCTCGACTACCTGAAGCAGGCTGGCGACCCGGCGACGGGCAAGCCGATCGGCGCGACCGACCAGAACCTCGCGGCTGCCGTCGCGGGCGAGACCTACGAGTACACCGAGAGGTACCCGGGGATGGCCAAGCAGGCGCGGAGCGACACCTTCGACGAGATCGCCGAGTGGTTCGAGACGCTGGCCAAGGCCGAGAAGTCCCACGCCGGTCGCTTCCAGAAGGCGCTCGACACGCTCCCGAAGCTCTAGGCCTCGCAGGAGCCGGGCGCAGCGGACGGGATGGAGCTGCGGTGAAGGTCGACCCGCCCGAGCACCCGACGGGCTCCCTCCACTACGACGACGCCGCCTACTCCGACGCCGGTGCGCTCGATCGCGAGCTGCACCGGGTCGGAGAGGTGTGCCACCAGTGTCGGCGCTGCCTGCCTCTCTGCCCGTCCTTTCCGAAGCTCTTCGAGCTCGTGGACGCGAGTCCCGAGGAGGCTGCGGGCGTAAGCCAGGCGGGCTTCGAGCAGGTGAACGAGCTCTGCTTCCACTGCCGCCTCTGCTACAACCATTGCCCCTACACGCCTCCGCACGACTGGGATGTCGACTTCCCCGCGCTGATGCGGCGCCAGCAGCTCGCCCGCGCGCAGCGCGACGGGATCCCGCTCGCGCGCCGCCTCACCACGCGCACGGACTGGATCGGCCGCGTCGCCTCGCTCGCTCCGGCGCTGATGAACTTCGCCAACCGCAACCGCCTGTCGCGCATCCTGATGGAGAAGACGCTCGGGATCCACCGCGACTGGATCCAGCCGACCTACCACTCGCAGACGCTGCGCCGCTGGTTCCGCGGCCGAGGCTCCCGCAGCGAGGGATCGAACGGGCGCGTGGTGCTCTTCGCGACCTGCTCGGTCGAGTACAGCGACCCCGAGACCGGCCAGGCGGCCGTCGAGGTGCTCGAGCGCAGCGGCGTGCGCGTCGACGTCCACTACGAGCGCTGCTGCGGCATGCCCTTCACCGACACGGGAGATCTCGAGACGACCCGCCGCTTCGCCGCGAAGAACGTCGAGGAGCTGGTGCGCTTCGTCGACGAGGGCGCCCACATCGTGGTCCCGGGCCCCTCCTGTTCGCTCTTGATCAAGACCGAGTACCCGAAGCTCGTCCCGGGAGAGGCCGCCGTCCGCGTCGCCGCGGCGACCCGCGACCTGATGGAGTACCTCTACCAGCTCGCCCGCGAGAAAAAACTCGACCGCGGCTTCCGGAATCCTCTCGGGCGGGTCGCCTACCACGCGCCCTGTCACCTGCGCGCCCAGAACGTGGGGCTTCGCGCTCGCGATCTGCTTCGCCTCGCGGGTGCCGAGGTCGACGTCGTCGAGGCCTGCTCCGGCGTCGACGGAACCTGGGGAATGCAGGCGCGCTTCCACGAGGAGTCGCTCGGCGTCGCGCGCAAGATGCTCCGCGGTCTCGACGCCGCAGGCGCCGACCACCTGGCCACCGACTGCCCGCTGGCGGCGCTGCGGATCCAGGAGGGCCTCGGTCGCCGCGCGGTGCACCCGGTGGTGCTACTCCAGCGGGCCTACGGAGGCAAGGCCGCGGAGCGGCCGCGCAGCGAGGCGCAGCCGAGCGAAGCGCGGGCCGACGGGGAACCCGAGGCGTGAGGCCGCTCGATGCGGCGGAGATCGTCGCTCTCGAGGCCTACGCCCAGTTGCGCCCCGAGTACCGCCGGCGCGTGATCGAGTACAAGCGCGGCCGCCGCGTTGCAGTCGGCGAACGCGTGAGCCTGCTCTTCGAGGACCGGGAGACGCTTCGCTTCCAGGTCCAGGAGATGCTCCTCGTGGAGCGCATCTCCGACGCCGAGAAGATCCAGCACGAGCTCGACGTCTACAACCAGCTCGTCCCGGGCGAGAGCGAACTCTCGGCGACGCTCTTCATCGAGGTGGGCGATCCCGCGCAGATCCGCGCCGAGCTCGATCGCCTGATCGGAATCGACGAGCACCTGCTGCTGCTCGTCGGCGAGGGAGCGTCGACCCAGACGATCCGCGCGAGCTTCGATCCGCGCCAGATGGACTCCGATCGCATCTCGGCGGTCCAGTACGTCCGCTTCGCGCTTCCTGCCGCGGCGCTCGCGGGCTTCTGCGATCCCGCCCTGCGGGCTCGGATCCGGGTCGACCACCCGGCCTACGAGCAGGAGGTCGATCTCCCGCCCGCCGCACGCGCGAGCCTCGTCGCGACGCTCACCCGCGAGCCGGAGACGCTGCTCCCAAGCGCTTCGGCCCCGTCGCCGGCTCGCGATGAGATCGAGTTCGAGACGTCGCGCGTTCGCGTGCTCCGGGCCGGGGGATCGCCCGATCGCTGGATCGTCGAGCCGCACCCGCCCTGCTCGCTGCTCACGGCCGAGCCGGAGCTCCTCGCGGAGCTCGCACAGGCGCTCCAGCACGCCGTCGCTCGCCTCGCCGATCGGCACGGCGCCGTCCGCATCGAGGCCTCGAAAGTCGCGCGCGACCTCCCGCTGCGATGGCACCTCAGCGCAACGCCGCGCTGAAGCCCCAGCCCGAGCTCCCCAAGCGTGCGCGGCGAGCGACGGAGGTCCACTGAGCGAAGGCGGCGCCCACGACGACCTCCCGGTGCGCCGCGGCCTGGTGATCCCCGGCTCCGAGCTGCGCGAGCAGGCGAGCCGCGCCGGCGGACCGGGCGGGCAACACGTGAACAAGGCGAATACTCGCGTCACCCTGCGCTGGAACATCGCGTGCAGTGCGGCGCTCTCCGAGGCCCAGCGCGCGAGGATCGCGCTGCGCCTCGCGACGCGCCTCACGCGCGGCGGCGAGATCGTGATCCACGCCGCCAACGAGCGAAGCCGGGCGCGCAACCGCGCCCTCGCCCGCGAGCGCCTCGCGGTGCTCGTCCGCGGCGCGCTGGCAGTACCCCGCCCGCGCCGTGCGACCCGACCCACCGCCGGTAGCCGCGAGCGGCGCCTCGGCGCCAAGCAGCACCGCGGCGAGCTCAAGCGCGGCCGGCAGCCCGGACCCCGCGACGACGGCTGAGCCGAGCGCCCGCAGCCGCTCGGATGCTTCGTTCGGATCGGGCGTCATGAGCTTCACGAGGCCGCGCACCCGCGTGCTGCGCTTCGCTCCACCCACGAGGATCTCACCACGGCCGCGTGGCGCGCTCCCCGCATCGGCGCGAGGCGTACCCGATCCGCCGGGGACGGGCCGCGACGCGGGCCCGCTTGACTCCCCCCCGCCGGCTCGGTACCCCGCATCGCGTGTCCGCCCACCACGCCCTCCCGGTGATCCTGGCCAGCAGCTCTCCGCGTCGCCGCGAGCTCCTCTCGAGCGCCGGGGTCGGCTTCGAGGTCGTGATGCCCGACATCCCCGAGGAGCGCCTGCCCGGCGAGGCTCCGGAGGCCTTCGCGAGGCGCGTCGCGATCGCCAAGGCGGAGCGGGTCGCCCGAGAGGTCGGAGGGGAGCCAAGGCGCATCGTGATCGGCGCCGACACGATCGTCGTCCTCGACGGGGAGGTCCTCGGCAAGCCGCGCGACGCGTGCGAGGCCCGCTCCCACCTGCGGCGTCTCTCCGGGCGACGCCATCGTGTGCTGACGGCGATCGCGGTGATCGACAGTGCGACGCTCGAGGTGCGCGCCGCGCTGGTCGAGAGCGGCGTCGTGATGCGCGAGGCCAGCGACGACGAGATTGCGAGCTACGTCGCCACCGGCGAGCCGCTCGACAAGGCCGGCGCCTACGCCGCGCAAGGAGAAGGCCGACGCTTCGTCGCGGAGATCGAGGGGAGCGAGACGAACGTGATCGG
>CAYPSI010000015.1:0-1518 GCA_964413375.1 uncultured Spirochaetales bacterium
GCCGCGGCCTCAGGCGCGCGAGAGGCGGCGGCCAGCGCCTGCGCCAGCCCGACGCGCGCTTCGGCGTCGGCGGGAGCGAGCCGCACCGCTTCCTCGAGAGCGCTCACCGCCTCCTCGACCTGGTGCAGGGCGAACAGCAGCGTGAGGCCCAGGCGCTGCCAAGCGATCGCGCTCTGGGGCTCGAGCCTGACGCTCTCCCGGAAGTGGTCCGCGAGCGCGTCCCAGTCCTCGAGCGCAACGAGGTGTCGCGCGAGCTGCTCGCGTAGTGCGGGGCGCCGCTCGGGACCGATGCCGAGCGCCAGTGCCTGTCGGCACGCCTCGGCTCCGGCCGCGAGATTCAGCCGCTCGCACAGGCGCGCCTGCTCGCGGGCCGCGGCGCTCTCGCGCGCCGGGCCTGGGCTCTGCGCGAAGGCCGTCGTGCTCGCGGCGAGCGCGAAGGCTAAGCCGAGGCAGGCGTTGCGGCACCGCACGCGCTCGATGCTAACACCCTGGATGGGCTGTTTGCCTCATTCGAGAGGTTTCCCTGCGCGTGGAGAATCAAGCGAGGACGCACCCCGGGGGGGAACCATGTCGATCGCATTCGGGAAGCGGCGTGCGGAGTGGATTCGGCTCGCGGACGGGCCACCGCCGCTCACGCCAGGCGAGCTGCAGCACTTCGAGACGACGGACCTTTTCTACCGCTCGCTCTGCGCGCTGCTCTACAACTACGTGCCGATGTCGGGGCACCCTGGCGGGTCGATCTCGTCGGGCCGCTTCGTGGCGGGCCTGCTGTTCGATGCGATGGACTACGAGCTCGGCCGGCCGCACCGCGAGGATGCCGACGTCCTCTCGTACGCGGCGGGACACAAAGCGATGGGTCTTTACGCAATGTGGGCGCTGCGCGACGAGTTCGCGCGCATCGCGATCCCGTCGCAGCTTCCCGCGGGTGGCGCGGAGCGACTCCGTCTCGAGGACCTGCTCGGCTTCCGCCGCAATCCGACGACCGCGACTCCCCTGTTCCGGAAATTCCAGGCCAAGCCGCTCGACGGCCACCCGACTCCGGCGACGCCCTTCGTCAGGCTCTCGACGGGCGCGTCGGGCGTGGGCCTCGCGAGCTCGATTGGCCTCGCCCTCGCGGCGCGCGACTACTACGGCACACCGGCTCCGCGAGTCCACATCGTGGAGGGAGAAGGCGGGCTCACACCGGGTCGGGTCGCCGAGGCGCTCGCGGCGGCGAGCGCCGGCTCGCTCGACAACGTCGTCTGCCACGTCGACTGGAACCAGGCCTCGATCGACTCCAACCGGGTCTGCCGCGAAGACGGCCAGCCGGGCGACTACGTGCAGTGGACGCCGATGGAGCTTTTCTACCTGCACGACTGGAACGTGGTCGAGGTGCCGGACGGCCGCGACTTCCAGGCCGTGATCGCCGCACAGCGTCTCGCGGCCTCGCTCGCGACCGGGCAGCCGACCGCGATCGTGTACCGCACGGTGAAGGGATGGCAGTACGGAGTCGAGGGCAAGGCGTCGCACGGCGCCGGC
>CAYPSI010000016.1:0-13583 GCA_964413375.1 uncultured Spirochaetales bacterium
CCTGGCCCTCTACGAGCCCTCCGCGTCGGGACCGGTTCTCCTCGCGGCGGAGGTCGTGCGCGACGACGGCGGAGCGGGCCTCGCACTTCGCTTCGTCGACCTGTCTCCGGAGGTCGCGACACAGCTCGGACGCATCATCGCGGCGCTTCCGGCGCTGGAGAGCCTGCGACCCGAGCCACGACGCATCGTGCTCGCTGAACGCCTGGCCGCTCGCTCTGTGGCCTGAGCCGGCACGGAGGGCAAGCCGGGACGCGCGTCGGTCGGAGCCCTCGAGGGTGGCTGGCGACTGGTTTTCTGGACTACGCCGGCGCTCCGGAGCTGCCGATGGAAGGGGTCTCGGGAGGGGATCAGGGTGACCTGCATCGCGGTGATCGGCGGGGACGGCGCCGGAAAGACGACGGTCACGCGCCGCCTGCTCGATTCCGGGCGCCTGCCCCTGCGCTACCTCTACATGGGAATCAACGTCGCATCGAGCAACGTGGCGCTCCCGACCAGCCGCCTGCTCCAACGCTTGCGTCACGGGCGCGCCCAACCCACCACGACCCATGCCAGCGCGCCGGGCCGACCCAAGGCCCGCGGTGCGAAGGGAGCGTTGCGCGCAGGCGCGCGTCTCCTCTACAGGCTTTCCGAGGAGTGGTACCGGCAGGCGCTGTGCTGGCTCTACGAGCTGCGTGGCGAGATCGTGCTCTGCGACCGGCACTTCCTGTACGACTTCTACGAGCCGGCGGAGCGCCTCGCCGCGAAGGGCCTCGCGGATCGCCTCCACCTGTGGATCCTCCGCAGCCTCTACCCCCGCCCCGATCTGGTGCTCTTCCTCGATGCCCCGGCCGAGGTGCTGATGGCGCGCAAGGGCGAGGCCACGATCGAGTTCCTCGAGGGTCGGCGCAACGCGGTGCTCGAGATCGGCGCGGGTGACCCGCGCTTCGTTCGCATCGACGCAACGCAGCCGCTCGACGCCGTCGGGGCCGAGGTGGAGGCGCGCATCGACGCCCTGCTCGCGGAGCGCGGGAAGACCCTGGAGCCGCCCCGCGAAGCCGCATCGCGCCGCTGATGCGGATGGCGCGTCCGGCGAAAGGCCTGCGCGAGCTGTGGCTGCGTTGTCTGGACGCCGCGGTGACGGCCCCCGCGCGCCAACGGCGCCCGGGGACCCGTCCGCTGCGAGAGCTGCTGCGCGCGCGCCGCAGCTTCGATCGCGTCGCGGCCGCGGTGAACGTCATCGACCGGCTCCTTCCGGGGAGCGCAGACGCGCTCGCGCGGCGGCTCGCAGGCACTGCGCCGCTCGCTCTCGCCGCAACGGCGATCGAGGCCATCGACTTCGGCTCGGGCGGAACCGTCTTCCGCATCGAGACGCCGGCCGGTCCGCACGCGCTCAAGGTCTTCCGCCGCTCGCTCGGGCGCCCGCTCGCCGAGCAGCGCGCGGTGGCCGCCTACTACGCCGATCGCTACCGCACGGTATCGGGCTGGTACGCCGCTGTCCCCGGGCTCGTGATGCGATCCGAGTTCCTGATCCTCCCGGGACCCATCCGCGGCCGCCCGGTGGCGGCCGTGGTGCAGCCCTTCCTCGAGGGGCGCAAGCGCTGCTTCTTCGAGGATCTGGATCTGGACGAGACTCGCGCCCTGTTCTCGCAGGATCCAGATCTGGCCGAGCAATTCCGAGGCTTTGCAGCCTCTACCCTCGAGCTCTGGAAGAAGGGAGAGCGCTGCCTGGATCTGGTCGGGCGCGAGAATCTGATGCTGTTCGAGACCCAGAGCCGGCAGCGGCTCGCGATCGTCGACTGCGGCCTCTTCGAGCTCCCGCTCGTCCGGGTGCAGGCGCCCGAGCGCTACGCGGCGCTAGCCGAGCGGGTGGGGCGCCTCGAGGCGCTCCTCGCGCGCTTCGCCGGCGGCGCCTGAATCCCGAGTCGGCACCGCGCGCAGACGGCGCGCGAGCAACCCGAGCGCGCGACGGGCCGTGCGGCCTAGGTCCGCGGCGAAGGGAGCCGGATCGCTCCATGCGAACACCGCCGACGCCTTGCGACCACGCCACGAGTGGGCCCACTCGCGCAACGTGAGGCGACCGCCCCGCCACGCATGCAGGGCCGCCTGGAAATCGTGGCGCCAGTGGATCCAACGCGCGCCCACGTAACGCTGCAGGCGCGCCTCGGGCAGCGCTCGGTCGCTCGCGTCGCAGTACATCGTGTAGAGGAGCTCGACTCCACCGGCCTCGGCAATCGCCGAACGCCCGGTGGGTCGGCCCACGTTGGGCTCGATCACGAGGTGCCGCCCGGTGCGCGTGTCCCGCTTCATCTCGACGTAGCCGAGGCCGCGATAGTGGACCGCATCGAAGAGCAGCAGCGTGGCGGCGAGGACCGCATCGTTGCGCACCTCCTCGCCGAGCGCACTCGTCCCGGTCTCGGGCGGCCACTGCCGGAGCTTGCGCGCGACGAAGGTTGCGAGCGGCGTGCCTTCGAGACCGTAGTAGGCATTGCAGGAGTAGAGCTCGGACTCGGGGCCCTCGATCCATTCCTGCGCGATCAGCACCGGGGCGACCCCGCCGAAGCGCTCGTGGATGGCGAGCAGTTCCGTCGCATCGTGCACCTTGAAGGCCTTCTCCCGCGTCGCCGCCTGCCACTCCGGAGTCTTGTAGGGCGGCTTCACGACCGCGGGATAGGAGAGCCCCCTGGCCGCTTCGCGCGCGCCTGCGGCATCGCGGATCAGGAAGCTGCGCGGGATCGGGAGGCCGATCTGCTTCGCCAGCTCGAGGAAGCGCACCTTGTCGACGAGGGTCTCTACGGTCTCTGCGTCCGGCAGGACCATGCGATAGAGGGGCAGGATCCGCTCGCGCTCGCGCGAAAGCGTGAGCACGGCATTGTCGGTGCAGGGGTAGAGCACGGCCGGCTCGGGCAGCATCGGCGCCAGGATCTCGAGCGTCTCGACGAGCCCCGGGCCGTAGGTATCGGACGCGATCCTCCGCTCGCAGACCCGGGTCCGGCAGGCGAAGTGCCGAGCGTCGCTCGCGATCCCGATCACCGGCACGCCGCGGGCGGCCAGGATGCGGGCCGTCTGCAGCCCCGTGATGCAGTCGAGGCCGATGACGACGGCGTGGGGAGCTCCGCTCACCGCTGCTCCGGCAGGTAGCGCTTCTCGGCCCTGGCGAGCTCGTCTGCGTCCTGGAGGCGGAAGATCTCCTCGACCGGGACGATCTCGTTCTCGAGCGGCTCGATGGACCTCGCGGCAAAGATGCGGCGCACGGCCTGTTGCATCGCGGTGATGCTCGCGCGCAGCAGGTGGTTGGCCCAGATCACCACCGAGACTCCGGCCTCCTCGAAGACCTGCGTCGGGGTGTCGTAGTACATGGTGGGAACGATCACGACCGGGCAGGTCTGGCCCCACTCGCGCATGAAGGCCAGGATCTCGTCCGGGGCGTGCAGCTTGCTGTGCACCAGGATCGCATCCGCGCCCGCCCGGTGGTACGCCTCGGCGCGCTTCAGCGCCTCGGCCAGGCCCCAACCGGCGATGAAGGCCTCGATCCGGGCCACCACGCAGAAGTCCGGGTCCGACTGCGTGTCCTTCGCGGCCATGATCTTGCCGGCGAACTCCTGCACCTCCGCCAGCGGCTGCGCCTCGCCGCGGATGAAGGAGTTCGTCTTCGGGAAGAGCTTGTCTTCGATGCACATCGCGGCCACGCCACGGCTCTCGAGCTTGCGCACGAGACGCCTGGCGTTGTTGAAGTTCCCGTAGCCCGTGTCGGCATCGAGCAGGATCGGGACCCGCGTCGCGTCCGCCATGAACTCGACGGTCTCGAGCACCTGGGTCCAGCTGGCTTCGTTGTTGTCGCGCACGCCCATCGCTGCGGAGATCGAGAGCCCGCTGCCCCACAGGCCACCGAAGCCCGCCTCCTCGGCGATGCGCGCCGAGAGCCCGCTGTGGGATTCCATCAGGAACTCGACCTGCTGAGACTGGAGCATCTGCTTGAAACGCGTGGTCTTCTTCATCATGTCCCGCATCGGAGCAGCTGCGCGTCCGGCGCGGGGAGCCCTTCCCCGATGGTCTCCGCTCCACCCTCGAAGGACTCGATGGTGCGAACGATGACCTCGCCGATCTCGCGCTGTGAATCATGGGTGCTGGCCCCGATGTGGGGCGTCAACACGACGTTGTCGAACCCGGCGAGCGGCGACACGACGCCGTCGCCCTCACGATCGTGGACGTCGAGCCCGGCCCCCGCGAGGTGGCCGCTGGCGAGCGCCCGCAGCAGCGCCTCCTCGTCGACGACCCCGCCGCGGGCCAGGTTCACGAGCGTGGCTCCGCGCTTCATGCGGGCGATGGCGCCCTCGCCGATCAGGTGTCGGGTCGAGTCCTGCAGCGGCACGTGCACGCTCAGGAAGTCCGAGCGGCGCAGTACCTCGTCGAAGCTCGTGCGGCGGATGCCGAGCTCCGCGAGGCGTTGGGCCTCCTTCTCGGCGTTGTTCTCGGTACAGCCGAGGACGCGCATCCCCCATGCGACGCCCATCCGGCCGACCGTGGATCCGATGTTGCCGGCGCCGACCACGCCGAGCGTCTTGCCGTGCAGCAGGTAGCCCGTCATCTCGGACTTCGCGAAACGCCCCTGGCGCATCAGACGGTCCGCGCGGAGCACGTTGCGCGCGAGTGCGAGCATCAGCGCGAAGGCCATCTCGGCCACCGCCTGCGCTCCGGGGCCGGGGATGCGCTCGAAGCGGATCCCCCGCCGCTCGACGGTCGGGAGGTGGATGTTGTCGAGGCCCGAGCCGCCGCGCACGATCAGCGACAGCTTGGGCGCCGCCTCGAGCACGGTCGCCGTGATCTTGACGCCGCTGCGGAAGACCAGGACGTCGCGGTCGGCGATCGCCCGGCACAGCTCCGCCTCGGGAGCGCCGTAGGCGCAGCGGACATCGTGGCTGGCCCGCAGCCTGTCTTCGGCGTACGGGTCGATGCGGCTCGCGACGAGGATCTTCACGACCGGTCGAGACCTCCGGCGCGTCGGGAGCGGGCGGAGCCCCCCCCTGGCACGCCATTTCATCAGCAAAGGCCGGGCCTCGGATGGCCGAAACAGGCTTCGGTCACCATGCGCCGGGCCAGCATCGACGGGTAAGTGGCCCGACCGAGGCTCTCGGTGACTCTGAAGCAGTGAAAGGTTGCAGTGACGTGAACACCCCGGTCGATTACGACCTGCATGGAATCGTTGGAGTGCGGCTGCTCGGCGCGGGGCCGGCCGAGGAGCGCGTCGTCACCCGGCAGCTCGGACCGATCCGAGCCACGCTCGAGCGCGAGCCGGACCTCGTGATCCGCTTCGTCGACCACCTCGAGCCGGGCGGCCCCTTGCGCCTGCTCGGCGTCGACGACGTGGGCTTCACGGCCGATGCCTTCCTGGTGCTACGCGGGAAACAGAAGACGCGGGCGCGAGTGCAGATCCCTCTCGAGCGGATCGGCGGGCGTTGCGAGATCGTCTGCGAGCGAGGTCTCGCCGCCGTGCCGCACCTGGTGGCGATCGTGAACCTGACGGCGCTCGCGAAGGGCGCCCTGCCCCTTCACGCCTCGGCCTTTCTCTGGAACGGGACAGGGGTACTCGCGACGGGCTGGGCGAAGGGCGGCAAGACCGAGGCGCTGCTCGCCTTCCTGACCGAGGGCGCGTCCTACGTCGGCGACGAGTGGGTGTACCTGCAGGGCGATGGGAGCCGCATGTTCGGCATCCCCGAGCCGATCCGCGTCTGGGACTGGCAGCTACGAGACGTGCCGTGGCTCGTCCAGCGCCTGCCGCGCAGCCAGCGCGCGCGCCTCGCCGGCCTGCGCGCCGCAGCCGACGCCGCCGGTCGCATCGCCACCGGTAGCGGCCGCTCCGCGAGTCTGGCCCGACGGCTGCGACCGCTGCTCGACCACCAGCGCTGGGTGCAGATTCCGCCGCGCGAGATCTTCGGCGCCGATCGCTGCATCCGGGAGGCGTCGCCCCAGAAGCTCTTCTTCGTCGCGAGCCACGAGTCCGACGCCGTGGTGGTGCGCACCGTCGATCCGAAGCAGGTCGCCCAGCGCATGGTCTTCTCGCTCGGCGAGGAGCGCGCCGACCTGCTCTCCTGCTACCGCAAGTTCCGCTTCGCGTTCCCGGAGGCGACCAACCCGCTGCTGGAGGGCTGCGAGGCCCGCGAGCGCGAGATGCTGATCCGCGCGCTCGGTGGGATGGAGGCCTACGAGGTGCTGCACCCCTACCCGGTCTCGATTCCGGCGCTCTACGAGGCGATGAAGGACCGGCTCTAGGACGCTGCGATGATCTGAGCGGTGGTCGTCCACTCCGCTCGCCTGCGGCTCGCTGCGCGGCGGCTCCGCCGCCTTGCGTTGGTCTCGGGCGGGGCTTTTGAGACGCGCCTTGCGCTTCCCCGCGGGAAAAGTGAGCGGGATCACCTTCCGAGACCTGAAGATTCCCGGGCGCCGCTCCGAAAAGAGATGCGCGATGCGCGCCGTGATCCTCTGCGCCGGCCAGGGCAAGCGCCTGCTGCCCCACACCAGTGAGATCCCGAAGGGTCTCCTTCCGGTGAGCGGGGATCGCTCCATCCTCGCGCTCCAGCTCGAGACGCTCGCCGCCTGCGGCATCCGCGAGGCGTGCGTCGTCGTGGGTCACGGCGCGGCCCACGTCGAGGCCTTCCTCGCGCGGCGGCCGGTTCCGGCGATCCGGACCACGACGCGGATGAACCCCTTCCACGACGTCTCCGACAATCTCGTGAGCTGCTGGCTCGCGCGCGACGCGCTCCACGGAAGCTGCCTGCTGCTGAACGGGGACACGCTCTTCGATCCCGAGGTGCTGCAGCGACTGCTCGCGGCTCCGCCGGCGCCGATCTGCGTGGCGACGCAGCGCAAGGATGCCTACGACGAAGACGACATGAAGGTGGACCTCGACGGGCGCGGGCGCCTGCGCGCGATCGGCAAGACGCTGCCCGCGGGTCGCATCGGCGCCGAGTCGATGGGAGTTCTGCGCCTGCGCGACAACGGCCCGGCCCGCTTCCGCCGCGCGCTCGAGGACGCGGTGCGCGGGCGCAGCTCGCGGCGCGCGTACTACCTCGAGGCGATCGACCGGCTCGCCCGCCAGGGCGGCGTCGAGAGCGTGGACATGACGGGGCTGTGGTGGCGCGAGGTCGACTCGCCGTCGGACCTGGCCCGTGCGCGCGAGGAGCTCGGCCATCGCGACTCGGCTCCCTCGGCGCTCGTCGCGAGCCGCGGACCGCGCATCGGCGTGCTCTCCAATCTGCGGGCCGGACGCAGCCACCGACAGGTGGCGCGCCTGCTGACGCTGCTGCGGGACCATCCGGAGGTGGCGCACGTCGAGACCTCCTGTGCGGACGCGGTACCCGAGGCCATTGCGAGCCTCGCCGACGCCGAGGTCGAGGTCCTCGCGGTCCACGGTGGCGACGGAACGCTCCAGCGGGTGCTGACCGAGCTGCTGGTCGAGCGGCCCTTCGGCGAGCGCCTGCCCGCCCTCGTGCCACTGCGCGGCGGCCGTACCAACATGACGGCGCTCGACATCGGGATCGGACGCGACCCCGTGCGCGTGCTCGCGACGGTCCTCGATGCGGCCGCGAGGGGCGATCTCGCCCGCCGCAGCGTGCGGCGCCGCGTGGTGTGCGTCGAGCACGGCGCGCATCGCGAGCGCATCTACGGGATGTTCTTCGGGGCGGGCCTGATCCACCGCGCGATCGAGCTCACCCATCGCATCTTCCCGAAGGGCACCTCGCAGGGCGTGCTCGGCGGAACCCTGGTGACGGCCGGCCTGCTCGCGCGCGCGGCCGTGATGCGCGATGCGGACGGGATCCTGACTCCCGACAAGATTCACGCGCTGCTCGACGGCGAGCCGCTCGAGCGCCCCGAACTCACGCTCGCGATGGCGACGACGCTCGATCGGCTCTTCGCGCGCATGCGGCCCTTCTGGGGCGACGGCCCGGGCGGGCTGCGCTTCACGGCGCTCGCCGCCGGTGTGCCGAAGCTCGCGCGCAATGCGATCGGGATCCTGCGCGGGCGCCCCGGTCCGCTCGCATGCGACGAGCACGGCTATACGAGCCGCAATCTCCGCTCGCTACGGCTGCGGATGGACTGCGGCTTCACCGTCGACGGCGAGCTGATACCGCCGCAGCCGGACCGGCTGATCTCCGTCTCGGCTACCGAGCCGGTGACCTTCCTGCGCGCCTGAGCGGCGCAGCTTCGCAGCCGGCCCCCCCCCGCGCCGCCCGAAGCAGCGCTGCGATCCCGATCGCGTGCAGCACGAAGAGCGGTCCCGATTTCGCGAGGGGTACCGCCCACTGGTGGAAGCCGGGCCAGCTGCGCCAGGTGAGGTCGCCGCGCGCGTCGAGCCATGCGAAGGGCGTCGGCAGCGCGATCGCGACCAGCGCGAGCCAGACGAGTGCCCGCTCCGCGGGCGCGGGTGCGTGCACGAGGACGCCGCGTGCGACGAGCAGCCCCGCGACCAGGACTCCGCTGTAATGGTGTTCCCAGACGTCCTGATAGGCGAGAAAGAAGGCCGTGAGCATGCAGGCTCCAGCGAGCGCGATGCGCGAGCCCCTTGCCCGGGTCGCCCCAGCGACCTGCGCGCCCTCGGGAGCCTTCCTCATCCGGCCCAGGATGGATCAGCAGGCGCGGCGATGCGAAGGGCCGCGTCCACCCTGCGGATCGAGCCCCTCTCTCCGCGGGCCCGGCCTTTCGCGGGCGCCTAGTGCCGAAACGCGTTCAGCGAGTAGTCCCGTACGAGCGCCCCCGCGATCTCGGCAGCGATCTCCGGGTAGTGACGGGCGTGATCGAGATCGCAGTCGCGCGAGAGGTGGCGCTCCCGTACCAGGCTCCTGGCCCGTTGATGCGTGAAGCGCACGATCTCCCGCCAGGTCGCGTGCTCCTGCGCCGCGGCCAGCTGGAGGATCCACGGCGCGAGCGTCTGCCACGCCTCGTCCTCGACGGAGCGCCGCAGCGGTCCACCCGTCAGGCGCTCCTCGGAGCCCGCGGCCACCTCCGGCTCGTGGTGCGCGAGCTCCCAGGCGATCTGGTGGCAGACCTCCGCGGCGACAAAGGCGTCGCTCGCGTGGTTGCCCCACGGCTCCGCCTCGAACTCGCGACAGCGGCGCTCCGCCCAGACCTTGGCTGCGAGCCAGGCGGCCTCCACCGCGTGCCGGCGCACCGCGCGCTCGCAGCGCGCCACGAAATCGCCCGCATCCCCATGGATCGCCGTGCGATGCTCCTCGAACCAGACCACGATCTGCTCTCGCGTCATGTCGGGATCCTCCGATCCGCGCCGCGGATACCGGAGGGGCCTCGAGCTGGCGGGAGACGGCCGATCCCATCGAGCGAAGCCAACCCCCCCACCCAGGAGGTGCCAGCGAGTACAGCCGTCGTGAAACCGGAGCGAGAGGCGCCCTCCCGATCCACCAGCCGGTCGGCAGCAGTGTACCACGTGGCTCCCGGCCAACGGGTCGCTCCGGCCCGGATCCGTGCGCAGCGCCCCAGGGGATGCTGTCCCGGCTATGCTCCCGCGCCATGGGGCATCCGCTCGGCGAAGAGACCTACGCGAATCTCGCCACCTTTCGGCGCGACGGGCGCGAGGTGCACACCCCCGTGTGGCTCGCAAGCGACGGCGAGGATCTCGTCGTCTACACGAACGGAGAGTCCGGCAAGGTGAAGCGCATCCGCAACGGCGCGCGGGTGCGCCTCGCGGCCTGCGACGTGCGCGGAAAGCTGCGCGGCGACTGGGTCGAGGGGAACGCGCGCGTGCGCAGCGATCCCGCCGCCATCGAGCGAGGGGTCGACGCGGTGCGCCGCAAGTACGGCTGGCAGGCGCAGCTCGTCATGCTCGGCGCGCGGATCTTCGGGCGCTGGCCACAGCGCGCCGTGATCGAGATTACTTGCGCTTCAGCTCGCTCTGGTGTCCGGCCATGAAGGCGCGGATCTCATCGGCCATGCCGAGGATCCGCTCCCACTCCTCCAGATAGAAGGTGACCGGGAAGCGCCGGATCCCGTACAGCGAGACTCCCCCCTTCTCGCTCACCTTGAGGTGGAGCCCCGTTCGGCTCTTCGAGCGCTCGGCCTCGAGCTGCTTCTCGAGCTCGGCGACCCGCCGCTTCAGCTCCTCGTCGCTTTCCGACACGCGTGCCTCCTTGCGTTGACGAGGGCACGATATCGCGTCGGACTGCGAAGGCCCGCCCCCCGGTCAGCGCTGCTCGAGCGCGTGTCGGCGGGGATCCTTGGAGAGCTCCTAGGGTGCCGCGGGGATGAAGCGCTCCTTCTTCCCGCCCGACGCGCTGGAGCTCAGCTTGACCGTGTGGGTGTCCGCGGTGAGCCAGGTCGCGAGCTGGGTCGCATAGCCGGGGTCGCCCGGAATGCCGGAAGGGCCTCCGGGGACCACGTTCACCCCCACCACCTTGCCGGGCTCCGCGCGGCCCACGTAGCGCCGCACCGGACCGCCTCCGAACATGAAGCTGTTGAGTCCGGTGGCGCGAGCGCTGAAGCCCGAGGCGTTGACCACGTCGTAGCCGCCGTCGCGAGCGAGTCCGCGCAGCTGCGGCGTGAGGTCTTCGAAGCCCGCCTGCGTCGGAATGTCGAAGGCATCCTCGAAGGCGTGGTCGAAGACGATCCGGTGGAGCTTGCCCCAGCGGTAGTCGTCCTGGTTCGTCGAGTTCGCGAAGGCCGGCGCGAGCGCGTTCGACGCCAGCTGGTCGAGCGCATCCCGCAGAGCCTCGAGCAGCGCGAGATCCCGCCGCTCGTCCGCCGAGAGTCCCAGCGGATCCGGGATCCAGTCGATACCGGCTGCCGCGATCCCGCTGTACGGACCCGGCGTCGGATCCAGCAGGTTGTGGAGGGCCTTGAGCGCCTCGGTCGAGCCGGCGTCGAGGCCGAAATCGGCCAGGCGGGCGTCGATGATGTTCACGATCGCGAAGCCGCGCCACATGTTGTAGAGCGTGGCCGCCACGCTGGCGTCGATCTCGGCGTCGCCGCCCGCGCCGGCGAGCGGCTTCCGATTGCCGTTCGCGTCGTCAGCGTCCCAGCCCTCGTCGAGGCCGGTCGGCGTCGAGAAGTCCCACGCGGCCAGCCGGTCGACCGCCTCTGCGATGTCCGGATCGGCGGCCAGCGCCGCCAGCGCTGCCGGCGCGCCGCCGGCTTCGGCGTTCGCGAAGGCGTCCAGCACGAAGGGTGTCAGCAGCTCGGCATCGAGCTGCTGCGTGTTGGCCTGGAAGCGCTTCATGTCCTCGGTGGAAACCCTGCGATCGCCACTGGCGAGCTCCGCCTCGATCAGCCGGGTGATGCGCCCGGCTCGCAGACCCTGGGCATAGCCAGGGTTCAGGTAGTAGATCGCATTCGGGTTCGAGACCCGCACCTGGTTCAGCGGATCGTTGTCGAGAGTGGTTCCCGCCGGATCGTTGTTGGCGTTCACGAAGAAGTCGTTCTCCGGGTTCACCGTGTGCGGCATCTCGGCGAAGGGAAGGATCGCGAAGGGGATCGTCTGGCCCTGGCTGTGGCCCGGGTCGGGGACCCAGTTGTTCAGGCCCGAGGTCCCGTCGCGGACGAAGAAGGGCGGCAGCCCCACCACGCTCCCCATCTCGAGGTCCGTGCGCAGCGGCATCTCGGCGCTGCTGAAATACGCGAGGTTGCCCTCGACGTCCGCGTAGGCCCAGTTCTGCGAACCCACGTCGAAGCTGTCGAGGCCCACCCGGAAGTCCGCGAGATTCGCGGCGCGATTCCACAGCGAGAAGGTTTCGAGCTCGCGGGTGGCGTGGAAGCCCGTGTACTGGAGCACCAGCGCTCCGGTGATGCCGAAGGGCGGCGCCAGCACGCCCGGGTTGTCGACGTCGATGACCGGACCGAAGCTGCGGAAGGGCACGGTCGCGATCGTGGTCGCTTCCGGCGGGAGACCGACCGCCTGCACGAGGTCGTCGTCGACGTTGTTGCCCACGACGTTGAAGAAATAGGTCACGCCGAACTGGATCTCGACCGGATGGAACGCGCCGGGGGGGCTCTCGATGCAGGCGAGCGCACCGATCAGGAAGCACTGCGGCTGCGCGACGTAGAGCCGATCCGCGAAGACGTCGCTCACGTCCATCGGATTGGTCGTGGCGCCCCAGGTGATGCGCTCGTTCTGGCCGAGGATCACACCCGGCGAGCCCGGGAAGCCGACGCCCGTCGCGTTCATCGGACCTTCGTCGGGGTCGTTGCGCACGATCAGGTGCCACTCCCAGAACGTCGAGGGCGCGTTGAGCGACAGGTGCGGATCGTTCGCGATGATGGGTCGCCCGCCCGCCGTGGCGCTACCGGTGACGCCCCATTCGTTGCTGCCCACGAAGCTCTCGCGCCGGTCGAGCGCCAGCGCGAAGAGCGGGTGCTCCGCGAGTTTTTCCCGAGCGCGACCCGCGGCCCGCGCGGCGAAGGCCAGGTGCCCGGCCTCCTTCCCCTTCCAGTCGACCGCGTAGGGCGTGCCGTTCGTGGCGTCGGGAATCGTCGAGGCGGGGTCCATCGGGGCGGAGCGGAAGACGTCCTCCGAGAAGAAGAGCTGGCCGTCGAAGCCGTTCGCGATGCCGGCCTGGATGTACTCGAAGAGATTCTGGGTGAGCCCCGTGTCGACGTCGAGGGACAGCGATGCCGAGATGGCCTTGCCGATCTTCAGCGTATCGACCGGCTGCCAGGAGCGGGCCTCGCTGAGCTCGAGCAGCGCGTACTCGGGCGGCAGCGGGAGCGTGGTCAGGCAGTGGTTGACGCCGTCGGCGTAGGCCTGGAGCAGAGCCTGGAAGCGCGGCGATGCCGCGGCGAGCGAACGCTCTGCTGCGCGGTGGAGGCCGATGATGCGGGCCTGGATGTCGGCGCCGAGGCGCTGCGGTCCCATCAGCTCGGACTCGGTGCCGTCCACCTGGCGACGCGTCTGGTCCATCTGGAAGAAACGGTCGCGGCAGTGCACGTAGCCCTGGGCGCGAGAGAGGTCGGCATCGTTGTCCGCCTCGATGTGCCAGACGCCGTCGACGTCGGTCGTCACGTTCACCACGCCGATCAGGCCCGGGATCTCGATCCCGGAGTTCCCACAGGGGCTGACGCCGAGCGCCAGCAGGGACAGGCTGCCGAGAACCCACAGCGAGCGGATGGACTGCATGGTTTTCTCCGTCGTGAGCGGCCGGAAGGACAGCTCGACGACGGCATTCTGCACCCCGACGCGAAGCGCAGGCAAGTTGATTCTGCGTCGGGAGAGGCCCCTCCCTCGGGGGATGGCGTCAGGCGCCGGCTCCGACGCGTCGCTGATAGAATTTCGTATCGACTTCCATGATCGGAAAGGCCGGCGGAAGCAGAGACCTCGAGATCTCGCGGAACGCGTGCTTCTCGTAGAAGCGGTGCGCCGCCAGGAAGTGCGGCGTCGTGCCCAGGAAGATCTCCCGCACGGAACGCGCGATGGCCCAGGCGATCAGCGTGTCCAGCAGGCGCTTCGCCGTACCGACGTGGCTGCCCCGGAAGCTCCGATGCACGAACATCTTGCGCAGGGCAGCCTGCGAGGACCCGGCTCTCGAACTCGGGGCGAAACGGGACGACTTCCAGCTTCGGCGCCACCCTGCGAGGGATCGATGACAACGCCCCGCTCCTCCGCTCTC